>DATJMX010000086.1 GCA_035508495.1 Candidatus Binataceae bacterium | reverse complement strand
GACTTCAGCCGTGTGTAGATCTGCTAGACCTACCTGGCGGCGCATTCCTCGTGGGGATCGTATGCGCGCTCGAGTTCCGCGACATGCTCACCGATTCGCTGCGAATTGGCGATGTAACGGCTCGCCAACGTATGTTGATCGGCGCTATCGATCTTGTCTGCAGCCACGGTTGCCAACCGATCTTCTAGATACTCATCGGGAAAGTCGCTGAAGGCGACTAGTTTTACCGGCCAGGTGCCGAGTTGCTGCGCTCCTTCGCCGATGCCCAGCGAGAAGATGCTCTTGTAGTCGAGGGCCTGGAACGATCCGTCCTCGTTCAAGCGGCCAGTGAAAGTCCACGCGGTTTGCGATTTATCGTTTGGAATCAGGAACGGTGGATCGGCGGTCCTGAAAGCGCATTGAGCGTCAATGACTTTCGCGTCAACGTAAGTACTATCGTCGAGCAACGCCGCGGGATTTACGAAATCCACCTTGGTGTCAGATCTTCCGACGTAATCAAAAGCAGAAGGTTTGGGCATCGCTGAAATGGTCGAAACTGCGGTTTCAGCGTTTGTAGCCGTAGTCGGCGCCGCGCTGCTCGCCGCCAGCGCCGCGCATCCACTCGCGATCAGAGGAACGATCAAGGCAAGAAAATACTTCATGAACCAAACCTCAGCATTATCCTGAAGGGGCTAATCTGATACCCGCCGGGCCGCGCTCGTCGGACACTCAGAGTCTAGCGCAGCCGATCGGCTATGCTAATCGAGGATGCAGTTATAGCGCGCAGTTTGACCAGACTAGTCGTGAGAACAATTATAAAGACCAATGAATCCGAATCGCGCTAAGGGTTTTTGCAGTTCGCACCGCACGCTTATCAACGTGGGCTACCGGTGTGGCTAAGGAAGATCCTGGCGAGCTGCTCCTGATAGACGGTCGGGAAGTGCGGGTCACGCATCCCGACAAACTCTATTTCTCGCGCCAGACCCGTCTGTCGAAACTCGACCTGCTTCGCTATTACCTGTCAGTTGCTCCCGGTGCTCTCCAGGGTATTCGCGACCGTCCAATTGTTCTCAAGCGCTACGTCAACGGCGCCGAAGGCGAGGCGTTCTTCCAGAAGCGCGCGCCCGCGCAGCGGCCATCGTGGCTGCGAACGATCACGTTGAGCTTCCCCTCGGGCCGCACCGCTGAGGAGATCGTTGTCGACGGTGCCGCCGGGCTCGCGTGGATAGTTAATCTCGGATGCATCGAGCTGCATCCGCATCCGGTGCGCACCGGCGATCTCGATCATCCCGATGAGTTGCGAGTCGATCTCGATCCAGGCCCGGGCGTGAGCTGGTCCGACGTTCGTGCTGTCGCGATGGAAGTGAAATCGCTGCTCGAGGAGATGGGTTTGCACGGATGGCCCAAGACGAGCGGCTCGCGCGGTATGCATATTAATGTGCGGATTGAGCCGCGCTGGACATTCGACCAGGTCCGCCGCGCCGCGCTTGCGCTGTCGCGCGAAGTTGAGCGGCGCGCGCCTTCTCTCGCGACCTCGAAATGGTGGAAAGAAGAGCGCCACGGTGTGTTCCTTGATTACAATCAAAACGCGAAGGATCGGACCACCGCGTCGGCCTACTCAGTGCGCCCCGTGCCGGACGCGCGAGTTTCCACTCCGCTTCATTGGCACGAAGTTCCCGACTGCGATCCCGCTGATTTCACGATGCTGACCGTTCCGAGAAGGTTCGCTGAGTCGGACGATCCTCATCAAGGCATGGATGCTGCGGCAGGGTCGCTCGAGAGTTTGCTGCAATTGGCAGAGCGCGACGAAGCCGCGGGCCTTGGCGATGCGCCCTGGCCGCCGCACTTCCGCAAGATGGACGGTGAGCCGCGGCGGGTGGCGCCGTCGCGATCGCGTGCGGCCGCTAAGCCCTCGCGTATCAAGATGCCGCTGGTTGTGGTCGCAAACTCGCCCGATAAAGCTGCGGCCCTTGCGGGCCTGGAGCGATGGAAGCAGAGACATCCCGATGTGGACGAGTATCTGGCTGTCGATGACATCCTGGTGGACTCGATGCGCGGGCGCTCCTCCACCTGGACGCGTATCCGCGTCAACCTTTGCCATGTGCCTGAGGCGTTACGCCCCTCGCAGGAGACGCCGGACCCGGACGACGATCCAACCCGCGAATGGCGCACGAGCCACGCCCGTCGAAGCAAGAGTTGAGTATCTGACTAATCGAATCGCGACTCGCCGTCATCGTGCGCCAAAAATCGCCGCCAGTTCCTCGGGCGCAACCACTTCGAGTTGTGCGTAAGTGCAATCGTGCGGATCCTTGTCCGGACGCCATCGGCGAAACTGCGACATATGGCGAAAGCGGCCGCCCTGCATATGTTCATACGCGACTTCGACGACCAATTCGGGGCGCAGCGGCTCCCAGGACAGATCCTTGCCCTGGCTCCATCGGCTCTGTCCTCCCGGCATTCGATGACCCGCCTCATCCGCCGCGGCGGCATCGGCCCAGGACTTCCATGGATGATCCTTCAGGGCATCGCGACGATAGGTGGCGAGAAACTCCGTGAGCCCGCGGCGCTTCTTGTCGGTGAAGCTGGCGCATACTCCTACATGCTGTAGGGCGCCGGCATCATTGAAGAGCCCGAGCAGGAGCGACCCGACCGCGACATTCTTGGCGCCCTTGTACCATCGAAAACCTGCGACGACGCAGTCGCAATCGCGCTCGTGCTTGATTTTAAACATCACGCGCTTGTCAGGTTGATACGTGCCGGAGAGCGGCTTCGCCATAACGCCGTCAAGGCCGGCGCCTTCGAAGCGGCGAAACCAGTCCGCGGCGAGTTGACGATCGTTCGTGGCCGGGGTCAGATGAATCGGCGGCTCGGCGGATCCGAGAAGCGATTCAAGTTCGTGACGCCGCTTTTGAAATGGCTCGCCACGCAGATCGCGGTCGTTCTCACAAAGGAGATCGAAGAACACTACCGACGCAGGGGTCTCGCGCGACAGCAGTTTGACTCGCGACGCCGCCGGATGAAGACGGAGTTGCAGCGCGTCGAAGTCGAGCGCGCCGTTGCGTGCGATCACGATCTCACCATCGAGCACGCAGCGCGTGGGCAACTGGGCCTGCAAAGGTTCGATAAGCTCGGGAAAATAGCGGTTCAACGGCTTCGCGTCGCGGCTCTGGATAAAAACCTCATCGCGGTCGCGGAAAATGAGCGCGCGAAATCCGTCCCACTTCGGCTCGAATATCCAGCCTTCGCCGGCTGGCAACTGCTCGATGCGTTTTGACAGCATCGGGAGGATCGGCGGATTCACGGGAAGCTGCATGGCTTTGATGTTACCCGCTCGGGCGAAGGGAGAGCGCCAGCGCTGCGAGCAACAGCGGCAGCACTACCAGCACGCCATAGTGCTCGGGCGGATGGTGTCCGCTCGGACCGCCTTTGAGAATCCATGCATCAAGCGCGTGAAGGGTGCGCTCGACAATCACCAGAGCGAGCATGATCGGCACGAAAGTTCGATAGCGCAGCGACACGACCAGCGTCGTGAGGCCGAACGCGATCTGGGTCGCACCCGCCCAGGCGAAGAGCGCAACAATCACCCGGCCATTCTGGACAAGGTTGATCCCCGCGATACTGCCCGCTCCGCCGTCCGGCGTGAATACATGGATACAGCCGGGCACAATCGTGAGAACGCTGAAAAGGGTAAGGAAGTATGCGGAGACGATCGAGCCGCGATAGTCACTGTTGGTGCTCGGCGGGAAAAGGGAGGCGCTCACTGCGAGCCACAATACATACAATCGCGCGATCGCTACCAGTCGTTTCCGCTTGACGCGACCTCACGCACGCCACTGCCATTTCGCCAGCAAAACAATGATCGCTCCTACGCTGCCCAGCGACCCGATTGAGATTAAGACGCGGGCAGTTTTTTCCTGCCACGCCTTCGCCGCCATGTCTCCGCCGGCGATCGGGAACACCCTGCCTGTGCCATACACTGCGGCGAACAGGAGTCCCGCACACAGCACATACAACGAGAGCCAGAGCGCGAGGCCGACCGCGCCAGCCCATCTAGCCGCGATCGTCAGATGCGGGATCAGAAGCCCGAAAGCGATCAGCGCAAGACCGCTCTCGATCGCCGTCAGATGCGCCGACAGCCCGATGCGTGGATTGCGGAAACTTGGGATACCGAATCCGATGAGCAGACCGAGAAGGAAAAGCAGCGCACCCATGAAGCAGAGGGTCGAGGAAACTGTCGTCATTGTGCTAGTCTCCGATTTACCGACTTCGAGTCTGTAAAATTACCGACTTCCAGTCGGTTTGTCAATCGGGACGAAACAACGATGACCAGTCAGTCCGAGCGGCGCGCCGCCACTATCGCCGCGATCATAAGCGCGGCTCAGGAGCTATTCACCGCAACCGGCTTCGATGCCACGAGTATCGACGATATCGCCGAGAGCGCGGGAGTCGCCAAGGGCGCCGTCTATCATCACTTCGCGTCCAAGGAACAGATTTTTGCCCGCGTCTTCGAGCAGATGACGGCGGCGCTCGCCGCGGAGGTTGTCGCCGCCGCGGCGTCAGGCGCGAGTATCATCGAACGATTCGAACGGGGAACGCTGAAGTATCTCACCTCGATTGCCGGTGATAAGTTTCGCCGCGTTCTGCTGACCGACGGGCCAGCGGTGCTCGGATGGGAGAAATGGCGCGAGATCGACGCGCGTTACTTCGGCGGCGCGATGCAGGCGCCGATCGACACCAAACGCAAACCACAGTTATCGGCGCGCGAGATTGAGGCAATTGGACATCTGCTCGCCGGCGCGATCGCGGAGGCAGCCCTTGTATGTGCAACTTCCGCGCATCGAGTCCGCACCGCGCGCGACTTCACTTCAGCGTTGGTGAAAATGCTCGCGCCATTCTTCGAATGATCGGCTCCAACTTGCCGGTTCAATCTGCAATAGTCCGCCAGGGTCCGCATCGATCCGGGTACTGACCAGGTTCCGGATCAATCTCGCATCAATGGGGAAGAACATGCAGTTCAGCGACATTTTATATGAAGCCGCAGACGGCGTTGCGACGATCACGATCAACCGGCCCGCGCAGCTCAACGCGTTTCGCGCCCAGACGGTCGATGAGTTGGTCGCGGCGTTTCACGACGCCTGGCGCGATCGCAGCGTTGGCTGCGTGATTCTCACCGGTGCGGGCGAAAAAGCTTTCTGCGTTGGCGGCGATCAGACCACGCGCGAAGAGGGCGGCTACAAGGGCAAGCCGGTGCGATCGGACCTGGGACTCGATATCGAGGATCTCCATTCGGTGATTCGCGACATTCCCAAGCCCGTCATCGCGGCCGTCAACGGCTATGCGATCGGCGGCGGACATGTGCTGCACGTGATCTGCGATCTCACAATCGCGGCTGAAACGGCAAAGTTCGGACAGGTTGGGCCGAAAGTCGGCAGCGTCGATCCGGGCTTCGGCACGATGTACCTTGCGCGCGTGGTCGGCGAAAAGAAGGCGCGCGAGATGTGGTATCTGTGCGAACAGTATTCAGCCGATGAATGCCGTCAAATGGGGCTCGTAAACAAGGTCGTTGCGGCGGCCGAGCTTATGAACGAAGCGCGCGCGTGGGCCAAAAAGATCGCATCGATGAGCCCGACGGCGATCACGCTCGCCAAGGCCTCTTTCAACGCACCGAGCGAGGAGCTCCGCGGCATTGGCGCCGTGGCGCTGCGCGGGCTCGCGCTCTATTACGGGACCGAGGAAGCGCTCGAAGGCAAAAACGCCTTCCTCGAAAAGCGCCGCCCCGACTTCGCCAGGTTCCGCCGCTAGCGCGCTACGAGGAAGATGTTATGAGACCAACTTACGCGGAGATCCGGTCGCGATTCGAGGCTGAGCAACAGGCCGGCGGACTACTTCGGTCAGAGAAAGATCTTCCCCTGTCGTATGAAGCAATCACGCCCGAGTGGCTCAGCATCGTTCTGGCCGCGAATCATCCCGGTGCAAAGGTAGTTTCTCTTAGACTTGGAGACACGAACGAAGGAACGTCGAGCCGCAGGCGAATCTTCCTGGAATGGAACAGCGCGGGGAAAAGTGCGCTGCTTCCGGAAAGCGTCTTCTGCAAGGGCACGCAAAGACTGGAGAGCCGTTACCTGCTCGGCATGAACGGCGGTATCGAAGCCGAGGTTACATTTTACAACGCGCTCCGGCGCGGACTTGCGATCGAGGCGCCGCGGCCGCTCTTTGCGCGCTTCGATCCTGAAACGTTCAACTCGATTGTCATCCTCGAGGACATGACGGGGCGCGTCGAATTTTGCCAGCATGCGACCGAGATGCCGCTCGAGCGCGCTCAGAGCCAGATGCGGCTCTTTGCGGCGCTCCATTCCGCGTACTACGAAAGTCCCGAACTGAGTAGTACACTCGCGCGCTTCAATGACTGGGAAGATTACTTTGCGATCACGGTCGAGGAGGCTGGCTTTGGCGAGGCTTGCCAACGGGGCTTCGCCCAAGCCGAGGAAGTCATCCCACCCGCGCTGTTCCGGCGCGCGGGCGAGATCTGGCCCGCGACCCTGAAATCAGTCGCACGGCATCGTGAGCTCCCGCGAACGTTTCTGCATTCCGATCCGCATCTTAAAAATTGGTATGCGACCCCTGGGGGCGAAATGGGCCTCAATGACTGGCAGTGTGCATGCAAGGGCAACTGGGGCCGCGACCTTTCGTATGCGATCACCACGGCGCTCACGACTGAGAGTCGGCGCGCGTGGGAGCGCGACCTGCTGCGGCTCTACCTCGATGCGCTCGCGTCTTCGGGCGGACCCCGCATCGGATTCGACAAGGCGTGGACTATCTACCGGCAGCAGACATTCGGCGCGCTCGCCTGGTGGACTGGAACGCTGGGACAGCCGCCCGAGGCGCCGATCATGCAACCGCGCGAGAGCTCGATTGAGTTCATCGGGCGGATGACACGAGCGATCGACGATCTCGACGCGCTCGGGAGCTTCAAAGAATAGCGACAGGACTATCGGCGATCGATAACCACGCGCTCCTTCGCGACCCACATCGAGGAGTTTTTGAAGTCGATGAAGTTGGCTTCATCCTCAACAGCGAGTTGACCTGCGCGTCGCGCCTCGGGCGTTCCTGCCGCCGCAGCCGACTCGGCGCGATCGATCCATGCTTCGGCGTGGCCGGTATACGGCGGAACCTTCGTTCCGCGCGGCGCGCGAAGCTGCTGCTCGATCGGATCTTCGAATCGGTGGACCTGGAAATATTTCTTCAGACGCGAGCCGCCGGCGAGGCCGCGAATAATCGGGCCGTGATTGGTCCGCCAGTAGAGCTGCGCCTGCTCGAGAGTCTGATTCGGCGGATGGCGCAGCGGAAAGAAAATCTTCACGAGGCCGCTCGCCGGACGCGCCACCATGTCCTCGGACGGATTGATCTGCGGATACTCATAAGCCAGCCAGAGCGGCGAATTCGGCAGGTCGATGAACTTCGCCTCGTCCTCGACCAGCTCCTTGGCCGCCGCCTGACCGGCAGCATTGCCGAAGCTCGATGCGAGCGCCTCGCGCGTCTTCCACCAGAGTTCGGCGACGCCGTCGTAGGCCGGTTCCATCCCGCCGCGCGCCTGGGCCATCTGCTCGTTCATCGGATCGTCGAGCGTGTGATCCTGCAGATAGCGGAGGATATTGAGCGTAGTCGCGTGCTTGGCGACCAGCGGCGCGTGGTTTTCATACCAGTACTTCTGGAACTCTTCGCGCGACATCGCAGGCTTGCGGCGCAGAACAAAAATCAGGCGAATCATTTTCTCCTCCCGCTGTCGATGCAGCACTAGCAACAAAAGCCGCCCGCATCAAAGGTCCGTCTGCGGGCCGCGCTCGCGATTTGTGCTAGCTGGCGCGCTGCGGCGCGTTTCTGAAACACGAGCTCAGGATGCATTAATCAGGATAGTCAGGGCTGGAGTCGCGCACTCGACTTGTCAGGATCAGTCAATAAAGTAAGTTGTCCGCAGAGCAGCTAGACTGAGCGCAAAAGGAGGAGCGTGGTGATGGCGAGCGTTCCGAAAATTGCTGAGATTCAGGCGGTTCAAAGCGCGCCGTTCCTCGCGAGCCCGCTTGGCGAAGCGCTTTGTATCGCGATCTCCGCGGTCTGCTTCTTTATCGCGAGCCGTTTCATCGACATGTGGCCGGTCGCGCTCTTCGCGCCGATGCCGATGCTTGCGGTGGCGTTCGCGGCCCCGACGCGGGCGCGCGCGATGCTCTGCGCGTTCGTGCCGATCTTCATCGGCACTTTCGGCGAATGGAGCGCGGAGTCTTTTTTTCTTTCGACGTTCGTGTTCGTCGCGATTGCGACCGCCGCAGGAATTATCGTCGGATTACTGGTGCTCGTCGCGCGCGCTGCGGCGCGGCTGTGGAACAGCTGGCCGGCCGCTCTCGTCTTTCCGATTCTCTATTCAGCGCTCTACTTCCTGCTTGCCTACCAGTACGACGGCACGTGGGCGAATCCGGCGTATCGCATGGACACGCTGCGGCCGCTGCTCCAGCTCGCGTCGATCACGGGTATCTGGGGAATAGTATTCGCGATGTCGCTGCCCGCGTCGGCGGTTGCCTTCGCCTGGTATCGCGCGGGAAGTGGAAGGCCTTGGCTCGCCGCGACTTCGGTTGCGATCGGTGCATTTGCATTGGTGATGATATTCGGGTTGGTGCGGCTCGCGACTTCGGTGCGTGAGCCGCGCGTTCGGGTCGCGTTGATCGCGAGCGATCAGAAACTCGGCTCGTGGCGATCAACTGATCCCACCAAGGCTGAAGACCTGCTCAACTTCTACGCGAGCCAGGTGCCGAAGGCGGCAGCGCAGGGTGCGCAGGTTGTAGTGCTGCCGGAAAAGATCGTGAGCGCCACCGCCGACGATCGCGACGCGCTCAAGAAAATTCTTTCCGATGCGGCGGCCGCCTCGCACCTCTGGATCGTTGCCGGCATTAACGAACGCGATAGCGCGTCGCAAATCAACGCGGCCTGGATTTTTTCATCCGATGGCAGCTTCGTCGGTGAGTATCACAAACACTACTTCGTGAGGGGCTTCGAAGCCGGCTATCAGGCCGGCGAAAGTATATTCACCTTCGATGCGCCGTGGGGCAAAACCGGCGTCGCGATTTGCAAGGACCTCGACTATCCGTGGTTCATCCGCGGCTACGGCGAAAAGGATATTCGCCTGATGCTGGTGCCGGCATGGGACTGGGTAGGACCCAACGCATTGATGCACGAGCGGATGTCGTGGGTGCGCGGCGTCGAAAATGGATTCGCAACCGCGCGCTCGGCCAAGACCGGTTATGTCACGGCGCACTGCGCCTATGGCTCGTCGCTCGCCTCGCGCTCGACGTTCGAAGAGGATCCCGCGATCGTCGTCGCTGATGTTCCGATCGGTCCCGGCACAACGCTATATACAAAGTTCGGCGACTGGTTCGGGTGGCTTGCGATCGCCGCGTCGATCGCAATAATCGTTGCCGTGTTCCGACCTCGGTCAAGCGCATAATGAAGATTGGCATCCTGTTTACAGTCAACGAATACACCGTCGATCCGGCGAGTCTCGCGCGCAAGATGGAAGCGCTCGGCTTCGAGTCGCTGTGGATTCCCGAGCATGCGATCATTCCCGTCAACGCGGCGACTCCGCTGCCCGAATCGCCGCCGGGGCAAGGCCGGATTCCGGAAGTATATTCGCACATCTGCGATCCGTTCATCGCGATGTCGCTCGCCGGGGCCGTGACGACGCGGCTCAAGCTCGCGACGGGCGTGATGCTGGTGCCGGAGCGCAATCCGATCGTCGCGGCGAAAGAAATCGCGACGCTCGATTACTTCTCGGGCGGCCGCGTGATGCTCGGCATCGGCGCGGGCTGGCTCAAAGAGGAATCGGAAATCTTGGGCGTCGATTTTGCCCATCGATGGAGTCAGACGAGGGAGTACGTCGCCGCGATGCGCGAGTTGTGGACCAAGCCCGAGCCGTCTTTCAGCGGCAAGTACATAAAGTTCCCGCCAGTGCGGATGTATCCGAAGCCGGCGCAACCGGACGGTCCACCGATCCTGATCGGCAGCAAGGACAAGAACGCGCTGCGATGGGTCGTGCGATGGGGCGACGGATGGTGCCCGATTTTTCTCGCGCCTCCGGTCCTGCGCGGCGAGCTCGGCAAGCTGCGTGGCGAATGCGAGAGCGTGGGGCGCGATTTCAGCCGCCTCGATATCACGATCATGAAGCGCGAGTTGCGCGGCGATCGCGCCAGCGTTCAGAGCGGCCTGCACGAATACGAAGACGCCGGAGCGCACCGCTTCGTCATCATGCAGATCGGCACGCGGATGACCGCAACTACATACGAAGCCGAGCTCGAACGCCTCGCCGCGCTCTACGTATAGATGAGCGCCAGCTAAAACGGATTCTGAGGATCGAGACCTAGTGCGATGCGGCCGAGCTGCTCAGATATTCGATCGACGTGGCCGTTGATGTGCAGCGGCATCGCCTGGAAGTCGCGATACCGGCGTTCGAAGTCCGTGCCTTCGCGCAATCCATTGCCACCGAGAATGCGGAGAATGAGTTTCATCGCTTCGTCGCAGAGCAGAACCGCCTGCATTCCGGCAGAGGTCTGACGGAAGTAGTCAGCCTCGGTCGGTGTCACTCGCGCTGCGATTCGCGCGTCAGTCTCGGCCATCGCGGCATATACCGTATCGGTCGCGGCATTGATCAGAGCGCGAGCGCGGCCGAGGTTCAAGTGAATAGTTGGTTTCTCGACCATCTTCGTGCCGAGGATCGCGATCCGGTGTTTGATATTCGTCGCCGTGTCGTTGAGCGACGCTTCGGCGACTCCGGTCGCCATCGCGCCGAGCCATACCACGGACAGCGCGACCCAGTCTTCGCGATAACGATGATTAATCACTGGATAGTCAGTGCGCCTGAGAACTGCGCGAAACATCGGGGGTGTCGAGACGACGCGCTCGCTCGGCACGTCGACGCCGTCGTAATAGACATGATCGGTCGCCGACGCGCGCACCGCGCTGCCGTCCCAGGTTTCCTTGATTCGGACCTTGGGATGTCGAAGATCGGCGACGGTGAACAAAGGCTCTCTGCTGCCCTCTTTTAGAAACGCGACCGCGGTCCATTCCGCATATTTGGCGCCGGATCCGAATGCGGCAACTCCCGACAGAATCGTTTTGCCATCATTATCGATTGCGGTGACGTCGGTAGAAGCGCCGCCCGGAAAGCATACCCACTCGCGCTTGGATATGATGTCGCTGAGGAACTTCGCGTTCCTCGGTCCCAGCGATGCTGCGAAGTCATGAAAGACGCAGAGATGATTCCATAGGCACCACGCGGTCGAGGCGCATCGCGGCGCGATGGCGCGCAGTTCATTTGCGATTGCAACGATTGACTCTTCAAGGCCGGAAATCTCGCGGCTCGCCGACATCCGCATAATGTCGTTCTTCTTGATCGCGGCGATCACATCCTTGGAGATCGAGCGGGTTCGATCCGCCTCGGCAGCTTGCGCGGCAATAGCATCCAGCAGCGGCGTTATATACTTCGGTTCGCCCTGAACGCGGCCGATCCTCCCGGAAGTTGAATCGTTATTGGCCATAGCCAATCCTCATAGAGCAGCTAGCAATACTCAGACGCTGACCGTCGCGCCGCGATAGTAATGTTGCAGAATCTCGGTGTAAGTCCTTCCCTGCGTAGCCATCACTGCCGCGCCGATCTGACAGAGACCGACGCCGTGGCCCCAGCCGGCACCTCGCAAGATAATGCGGGCCGGTTCTTTGTCTATCACGAAAGCGGAACTGTAAAGATGCGAACGCGACAGAGCGCGCCGGATCTCGAGCTCCTTGCCGACGATTACATAGTCGCGCGCGCCTGTGATTTTAAGTCGATATATCCGCCCCGAGGGGCCGCGCGCGAGCGCTTCCAGGTCGCGAATCGGTCCCAGTCGCACGCCGGTTCTCGATTCGACGATTTCCGCCAGTTCATCAGGTGCGTATGTCACCTGCCATCGATAGAAATCGCGCGTCTCCTGATCGAACCCGGGGAGAAGGCGCGACAGCAGTTCCGCATCCCGCGTGTTGCAATAAGCTGGTGGAGTAGAGCGAATCCATTCCTCTGCGCTGAGGGATTCCGCCTGACCTGCACCATCGAAAACGGATCGAAGGTAAGGAACATCCTCGTCTTCCCAGGCAGTCGCGTAGCGCTCAGTGATTCCGCCGCATGACTTGGCGAATCGCGCGTCGCAGATCTCGCCGTCGTAGCGCAGGAACTCGCCGGACGTAGCACGCACAGCTTCCCCGGCGGCCGGCGAGATTAGTTTCGTGATTCCCTGGTAGCGCTGGCAGTGATCGTCGGCGCATACGTCGAAGTCAGGATGTGCTTCGCGCCCGTACCAGCGCACGATTTCGTGATTTGCGGTGCGCGGTGCCGATTTGGTGGGACTGCTCTGAGCTGTTTTCGGATACCACATCCAACTGCGGGAGATCACCGCGTGAGCCTTCAGCAGCTCAAGTGGAGATAGCGCGCTCATCTCGGACGAGATCACGCTCGTGACGTACTCTTCGAGCGATACGTCGTTGACCAGTGTCAGTCCCGCTTTCTTTTTCAACAGTCGCAGCGCGCCGCGGAAGACCTGGCGCTCCTTGCGCTCCCAATGGAATCCTGTTCCGATCGTGACGTCGTCCAAAGCGAATGCGCATTGAGCCGGATCGGATGGAGTGAGAACGACTTCGGAAGTGAACCTGTGCCGCCCCGGTGAATACGACTTGCCGGCGGCATCAACGAACGAACCCTGCAATTCGAATTCAACTGCGGGTTGACCCTCGACCAGCCCAACCGAAACGTTCACGGCTCACTCTCCAGCTTCTTTACTACCTGGTGAAACTCATCATCGGGCAAAGTGACCTCGCCGAAAATCGAATCGATCGCTGCGCCGGTGATTTTTTCAAAATCCTGCGCGAACGGCACGACAAATATGCCGCACAAGTCAATCGATGCGGGGCTCACTGTCAGTTCTCCCGTGAAATAAACTTCCGGGCGATGCTTTTTACGCGGAAACAAATAGACTGTCCAAATACCTTGCTCGTAAAGCGCGGCCAGATTCAGGAGCGGTTCTGGACGATTGGTCGCGCCGCATTGAAGAAGCTCAATATTTCTCTCGATCCGCTTGATCAGTGCAAAGCGATCCTGGCCGCGGTGCAGGAATACGTTTCTTGAATAATGCGGTACGTCGATCCGCGTAATTTGCGCAGTCTCGTTCGCAATCGGAAACAGAATCCGCGAGCCTGCCTGGAAGTGCATATGATCAGGTGCGGAGGCGCCGCATTCAGGGCCATTGTAGATGACGAAATAGCCCGGTAGCGCAGCCGCGAGATCGAGCATATTGCTCAATTGGCCGGAAATCCGCTGCGGACGATGCTCTCGACTCGCAATAGTCAGATGACGTTCGACGATCGGAAAGGGATTGCAATAGATCGTGAATTCTTCGTTGAAACGCAATCCCTCTTCCTCGGCCGGCAGGTTAGCCGCGCACAGAAAACACGGGCGCTTCGCGATCGATTCGCGATCGACTGCCGCGGTAGTGCTGGCTACCCGATGAGGTATATGCCGGACGAACACCTGGAACCAGTCGATGCGGACTGCCCGTGTCGTCGCATGCGCCAGGCCGTCAACGCCCTTCGCGAGCATCGGCCATGCGCGTAGCTGGCGTGCGAACAGGGCTTCCACTTCATCAATCATCGCCGCATGCGCGCCTTAAGCTCGATAGTTCGGAGCCAGTCCTTATATTGATCGTAGCGATTTGCGACGTCGTGAGGCAGCGCGCTGTCACTGTTGCCTTCCCATCGCCGGCATAGATAGAGAGAATCGTAAATACGGCCGATTTCGTATTGGCGGCTGATACGCAGTGCGACGGCGTAATCTTCGCCGTAGCTGACGTTGGGAAACCCGATGCGGCGCAGGATTGAAGTATTGAACGCGCGCGGCGCGCCAAGGCCGTTGATACGCAGCGCGTTATTTCTGCCGTTGTCGCGCGTCCACTCGCGATGGTCGATCAAGCCCGGTGGGATTTCCTTCAACGCGAAATCGACCATCGTGTAGGATCCCACGACCATCGCATATGGACCGGCGTCGAGTGATTTGACGATTTGCTGAAGCACGTTCTCGCTTGAATAGAGATCATCCGAGTCTAGCTGGATTACATATTGCCCGCAGTGAGGAGAGTAGAGCGCCTCATTCCAGCATCCGCCGATTCCAAGATCGCGCCGCTCCGGAATGATATGTCTCAGGCGCGGGTCATCGATGCTTCGCAATACTTCGGTGGTGCCGTCGGTTGAATGATTGTCGACCACGATCACATTGAAGTCGAAGTCTGTCCGTTGGGCGAGCGCACTGCAGGCCGCCTCGGCGACGGTTCGTTCGCGATTGCGTACTGGGATTACAATGCTCGCCGTGACCGGGTATTTCTCGGTCGCTTTCGGCACGGCTTCGAAGTGCGGCTTGAGCCATGCGCCGACGCGCTTCAGATGCGCGGTCGCGATCCGTTCCATTTCGATCTGGTAACCGCGATTACGCGGATCCACGTAGTCGAACTGTATCTCTCCGCTCGCACGTGAATCGGCCGCTGCGGCACTGTACAGAGGCTCAGGAATTCGCAGAATTGGGTATTTCTCAGAAATCCTCAGCCGATAGTCGTACAGCGCGCCCCACTTCAGGGATTCGTCGGGCCTCGATTCGCGCGCCGCCCGAGTCGATACGGCGATCACCGCGCCGAAGTCGAAATTGTCGCGGATACTTCCGAGTTGGTAATCGATATGAGGACATCCGACGGCGTCGGAATATGCCAATCCCGCATCCGTCTCACGGATCGCCTGCGCCATTCGATCGAACATGCGCGGGCCGGGTTCGATGCTTACGCGCGGATCGCCGAGGAAGATCACATCCGAGTCGGCGGTATCGATCAGCCGTTGGATCGACGCCGATGAGTAGTCATTTGGGTAAACGATACTCACATTTCACCCCGCCGCCGCCACTCGTACCCGTGAAGCACCAGTTCGCCGCACCGTATCTATCGGCCGTGCGACGATTACACCCGCCATCCTGTTTTGCGCGAGGAACTCGTCGAGGTCCTGCTGCACTACGCCACCTTTGCTGCGCGACGCATGCCGCATCGCGATGCGATCACCGTCGTGCACGACGATTCCGGCGTGAAATACATCGAGGTTCTTGCGCGTGGATACGAAGAACAACAGGTCGCCGTCGCGCAGGTGCAGTTTGACTTGCCTGACCGCCGATTTCGGCACGCACCTGACGCGAGCGCGCCGCGGCGGCAAACCCGCGATCATGGTCAGGATTCGATCCTTAGCGCGGATTGGAAGATGCGGAACCGAAATGCGCGTGACAATCCCGTCGCGCACATTGTTGCTAATCCAGTCGGTCATGTAGTGATTGCGGCGCTCCCACTTCACGATGCCGCGATCGTAGCGCAGCTTGCGCAATCGCGCGACGAAGTCATCGACACTATGGGCGCGGGCGAGCGCGAGCACGGTTTCGATGTACGTGACGCAATCGAATGCATCGAGCGAAGCGACCAATACTTCGTCCGTGTCGATCGATCCGATGAGCGGATTCGATTTGTAGGGACGGCCGAGGAACTGCTGCGAGAGAACGTCGATTCGGCTGCCGAGCGACGGCTCGCGTTGCGCTCGAGACAGAAGATACTCCACGCGCCGGCGATTCAGACCCCGTGGTTGCGCGCGATTCATCGAGTGCAAATTCTAGCACGCGCCTGGCGCTTGTCAGCGCTGCTCACCCAGTCGGTTCGAGCCGCAGGATAAAGCCCTGGCTATTGTGAAAGTCGGGCTTGCTCGCCGGATGCATGAGGGCCCAGTACGAGAAACCGTCGTCGGCTTCGATGACGGCATACAGCCCGACACGGAGCGGAGCGCGCGCGTGCTCGTCGGATAGCCGGTCGAGGTGCACCGCAGCATCGAGCTCGAGCTGCGTCGCCGTCGAACGCACCACGATCTCCGGCCGCATCGACTCATCCGCCAGCGGAGCGCCGTCGCGATAGCCGCGCATGCCGTAAATCGTCCACTCACCCGAAGGCGCGAAGTTGAACTCGTGATAAGCCGCTCGCCCCTCGATCGCGATGAAGGCCTCGAAGCAGGTATGCCGCCAGAGTTCTTTCCCGATTCCAGGAGTCGTCGGCGCTGGTACATGGAGGCTGGAGAGATCGCCCTCGAAACGAAATGAAATTGCGAGCCCGGCGCCAGTCCTGCGGACGGATGCTCGAAGCGATCGCACCGCGTTTGAGTGCGTTGCCCGATGACAAGTGAGATCGATCCATTCGTTCGCTTCCATCGGATTTCAGCGGGCCGCGGTGCTGACTTGTTTGGCAGACAGTTCGCCTTGCGGCAAGCCGATCAAAACTTGCGAGCACGGCGATCGGCCTGTATCTGCGCAAGCCGGCGGCCGAAGCGCGCCCGCGAGCATAAAAAGGACAACCGCCGTCCAGCGGTTGCCCTTCAGATCCGAACCGAGTGTGTGCGAGGAGCGTCAGGCGCCGGCGCTATCGAGTTTGGCTTCGTCCGCTGCCGATGGGCCCTCCACCTTATAAAGCTTCTGAGCGTTGCCCCAGAGAATCTTGCGGCGGGTCGGTTCATCGCAGTCGGAGAGGCCGCCCTTGATACGCGCGTGAACTTCGTCGCCGTAGAGCGAAGTCGGATGCGGGAAATCGGTCTCGAACAGGATGTTATCGACGCCGACCTTGTCGAGCAGGCGCCGCGGCGCGGTCTGCTCGAACCAGTAGCAGGCGTAGACGTTGCGCGCGAAATACTCCGACGGCAGCATCTCGTACTCCGGATGCTCCTCGCGCACGCTATTGCCCATGAACTGGTAGTCCATCGCCTCGAGCACGAACGGAATCCATCCGATGCCGCTTTCGACTGAGACGAACTTGATCTTCGGATAGCGCACCAGCACGCCCGACATCAGCAGATCGTTGAGCTGAACGCCGTTGCGCAGGAAGATATCGACGGCGAGCTCGGCGAAGGTCGCCATCCTGCCGTAGCTCTTGATCCGCTCGCGCACCATGCCTTCGGCCATGTCGCCCGAGCCGATATGGAAGCTGATGGGCAAATCGAGCTCGCAGGCGACTTCCCACAGCGGATTCCAATGCGCGTCGCCGATGAGCGGTTTGCCGAAATATTGCGGCTCGCCGGTGAAGAGGATTCCCTTGTGACCCATCTTGGCGCAGCGGCGGACTTCCTCGACCGCCGCATCGACGTCCCAGAACGGGATCGACGTGATCGGCAGCAGGCGGCGCGAGTCGGCTGACGACCATTCGGTCTGCCAGTCGTTGTAGATCCGCACGCAAGTCAGCATCAGCTCGGGATCGTTGAGCTTGAGGAATTGCTGCGCGCCGAAGCCGCCCACGTTCGGGTACATCACCATCGCCCAGATGCCCATGTCGTCCATGTATTTCAGGCGCGCCTTGGCATCGTAAGCGCCGGGATGCATCTCCTCGTAGTTCTTGGGCGGATGCTTGAAGCTGCCGCGGCCGGCGGTCGCCGTCATGCCGACGTGCGACAGCGGGCTGCCCTCGCCCATCGACCAACGCGGTATGCCTTCGCGGCTGTAGATCACGTGTGGCACGCGATCGCGATACTTCTCTGGCGCGCGGCTGGTCCAAAGCTCGGGCGTTTCGGTCACGTGAGTGTCAACGTCAATGATGGAATATCCGCTCATGTTCTGCCTCTATCGATTCGCAAGCGATTCAAAGGCCGCGATGGTCGAATCTCTACCTGTCTTTTAGCGCTTTTTGAGTCAGGCCTCCAAACCTGGCGAGGGCGATCGACATCGGGGCTCCCGAGTCCCTTCGTCACGCATATTGGGTTTATTGCGCTTAAATGATATTCATTGATGTTCAAATCTCAAGGGGACTTCCAAGCCAGTACACATGAAACCAATCAAGGGCCGACGAATTGTTGGTGCAGCTCTACTAATTGTTGCAGCGATGTTCCTGGCTGCGGCCGACTATCAGCAACCGGACAGTGAGAGCCAAGCGGGCGGCCTGATTACCCAGCAGGTAGACGACAATGTCCTCTTCACGCTGGCCGGCAACGTGCGTTCCGAGGCCAATGCCACCAACGATCGCGGCCCCGTGCCCGACACTCTGCCAATGGAGCACATGCTCCTGCAATTGCGGCGGCCGCCGGCGCGCGAACTGGCGCTCACCAGCTTTTTGAGCGAATTACAAGATCGGAAGTCGCCCAACTATCATCATTGGTTGACACCGCAACAGTTCGCCCAGAAGTTCGGTCCTGATAGTCACGATACCGCCCTCGTCAACGGATGGCTTCAGTCCCAAGGCTTCACCGTCAATACTGTCTATCCTAACGGGGCGATCGATTTCTCCGGCGTGGCTTCATCGGTAGCACAGTCCTTCCATGCCCCGATTCATTACCTCGACGTCGACGGTCGCAGTTTTATATCGAATCTGAACGATCCGGCGATTCCGGCGGCGCTCGCTCCCGCCGTGGTCGGCGTGGTCTCCCTGAACAGCTTTAAGCCCCATCCCATGAACATCTCATCGCCGGCCTACACCACCGGGAGTGGACAGTTGGTGGTGCCGGCCGATCTGGCCACGATCTACAACCTGAGTCCGCTTTTTTCCGGGGGTTACTCGGGACAAGGCCAGACGATCGTGGTGATTGAAGACACCGATCTCTATAGCACGTCGGACTGGACCAATTTTCGAAACGAGTTCGGACTGAGCAGCGCCTATCCGAAGGGCTCGCTGACGCAAGTTCATCCGGCGCCGGGAAGCGCTGGCCCCTGCACCGATCCGGGCGTCAATGCCGATGATGCCGAAGCTGCGATCGATGTCGAGTGGGCTTCGGCCGCGGCGCCGAATGCCGCGATCGAATCCGCTTCGTGTGCCGATACGAGCACCACATTCGGCGGCTTCATCGCTTTGCAGAACCTGCTCAGCAATTCGAACAATCCGCCCGCGATCGTGAGCATCAGCTACGGTGAATCGGAAGCGCAACTGGGTGCGGGGTCGAACTCGTACATCAATGGCCTGTACCAACTGGCCGCCGGCGAGGGTGTCTCAGTGTTTGTTGCGGCTGGAGACGAAGGGGCGGCGAGCTCCGACGCTGGCGCGGCGGCGGCAACGCACGGCATCACAGTAAGCGGCTTTGCCTCGACGCCTAACAATGTCGCAGTGGGTGGGACGGACTTTGGCGACACCTACGCCCGCAGCACGAGTACCTACTGGTCCTCGAGCAACAGTTCCACCTTCGGTTCGGCGCGCTCCTACGTGCCCGAGATTCCATGGAACGATTCCTGCGCCAGCCAGCTGATCTCAAGCTACGAAGGCTACAGCACCAGCTATGGCTCCAGCGGTTTCTGCAACAGCAGAAGCGGCAGGAGTTTCCAAGAGGTCGTCGCAGGCAGCGGCGGTCCGAGCGGCTGCGCGACCGGATCGCCGTCGACTTCCGGCGTAGTCAGCGGCAGCTGCGCTGGCTATCCAAAGCCCGCCTGGCAGTCGGTTTTCGGCAATCCCAATGACGGCGTACGCGACATTCCCGACCTGTCGTTATTTGCCGCCAATGGCGTATGGAGCCACTACTACGTGGTGTGCTATTCCGACGCCCGCCGCGGCGGTGCATCCTGCTCGGGTGCGCCGAGCACTTGGTCTGGATTCGGCGGCACCTCGGTTTCGACCCCTGAAATGGCGGCGATACAAGCTCTTGCTAACCAGCGAACCGGCAGCAGGGCCGGCAATCCCAATCCAACCTACTATTCGCTGGCGGACCAGCAATATGGCGCAGCGGGAGACACGTCATGCAATTCCACGCTCGGCAACGGCGTCGCCAGCTCATGTATCTTCAACGATGTGACATTAGGTGATATGGACGTAAACTGCACGAGTAGCAGCGACTGTTACAAGCCCTCGGGCTCGGAGGGTGTGCTGTCGTCCGCGAGTTCGGCTTATCAGCCCTCGTTCGGCGCCGCGGATGGGTGGGACTTTGCGACAGGTATTGGAACGGTCAACGCTTACAACCTGGTGATGAACTTCGGCCCGGCTGGTTCGACCGCGACCCCAACCGCGAGCGCCACCCCTACTCCTACGGCCAGCGCGAGCGCTACGCCGAGTCCCACGGCGACTACCAGCGCTACGCCCAGTCCCACGGCCACCAGGACAGCAACGCCGACCGTCACTCAGACGGCAACGCCGACCGCCAGTCAGACAGCAACGCCGACCGCCAGTCAGACAGCAACGCCGACCGTCACTCAGACAGCAACTGCGACTCCGACCCGGACCGCGACGTCAACTCCGACCCGCACCGCCACGGCTACAAGAACGCGAACTCCTACACCAACCGCAACTCCCAGGCGCTTCATCTTCTGACGCCGTAGAGGAAAGACTCACCACTAAGAGCACAAAAGGCACGAAAGGAAGATGCGGGCTTCGCCCTTTGGGTTTCTACTTTGTGGCTTCGTGCCCTTCGTGGTGAGCCCCGGTTTCACGGAACCGTAAATATGCGACGGCTTCAGGAGCGGGTCAGAAGTTCGAGCACGTGCCCGTTGGGATCCTTGAAGTACACGCCGCGGCCGCCGCGCCAGCTGTTGGTTTTCATGTCGTCCTGCGAGAACGGGCCGCTGCCGTAAGGGATTCCTTCAGCCTTGACGCGGCCGAAGATCGCGTCGAACTCCTCGTCGCTCACGTGGAAGGCGTAGTGATGCATGTCGAACTTCTTCCAGTTGTCGAAATCGAGGGTGAGCGTGTCGTTGATTCGGACCGGCGCGAAGTGACTCATCGGGCCTTCGTAGTTGAGCCCGAAGATCCGCGCGAAGAATTCCGCCGAGGCGACTTTGTCGTGCGCCGGGACGATCGTGTGATTGAGCGTGATTGCCATGACAAACCCTCCATCGAAAAGTTGGAGTTGCGATGCGCGGTCAAACCGGCTTCGATACTTTCTAAAGTAATCGCTTTGCAAAGTCAGTCAAGCAAATCCCGGGCAAAAAAAGAGGCGCCGCGGGTGCGCGCCTCTTGAAATCAAGCTTGGATTTTCTCAGCGCGCGGGGGCGCCGGCGCGCTCGCCTTCGGTTTCGCGGAAACGCAGCAGCGGTTCGAGCGAGCCGACCGATTCGGGCTTGCCCGAGGCCGGCAGTTTTCGCGAGCCGGGTGTCACCTCGAACGGCGAGGTGAGGTTCAGCTCCTTGCCGATCTCGCGCACGGCGGGCAGAACTTCCTTTGCTAACAATTTGATATTGTTGAGGCGGTCTTCCTTCGAGATCGGGCCGTCGTTCTGCCAGAAGGCGAAGATACCGGGGCGCAGCACCTCCAGCACGACGCGCAGCTTCTTAATCACGGTCTCGGGCGTGCCGCAGATCACCTGCATCGAATGCTCGACTTGCGGGAACGCATCGAAGACCTGCTTGCGCACCGCGGCGATGTCGACCTCCTTCTCGCGGTCCTGCCATACGGCCGAGCGATGATCGACCTGCGCACTCGACACCTGCGCGCGCGCCGTGTCGCCGTTCGCATGGCCGTTGGTTTTCGTCGATCCATTGCCGCCCGGATTGCCGAGCGAGGCCCACGGGCTGCCTTCCGACGAATCAGGATCGCTGAATTGCGTCGCGATACGCGCGGTCGCCGCCTTCGAATTGTATCCCGGCGGGAACATGAACTGCGGGCGGCCGAACAGGCTGTAACCGATCCCGGCGCCGCCGAACATGTCGTACTTCGCGATCTCTCTCGCCTTCTCATCGGTCTCGGCGACGTAAACTTTTTGTAGATAGCCGAAGTTCTCGGGGCCGACCTGGTAGCCCTCTTTCGCGGCCGCATCGCGATAGAAATTCCACAGTTCCACGGTTGGCTCGAGGAAGGTCGCGAGCGCGATGTACGGGTAGCGATGCTGCGCGCACCATTCCACGGTCTCGGGGCTCAAAAGGCCGGGAATCCAGATAGGAGGATGCGGCTTCTGCAGCGGCAGGCACCATGGATCGATGAATCGATAATGGAAATGCTTGCCCTCGTAGCGGAACGGACCGGGCTTGGTCCACGCCTGCATGATGACTTCGTGGGCTTCGTTGAATAACTCGCGGTTGAATGCGGGATTCGCGTTGGAGGCGAACTGCTCCGAGCCGCCGCCCCGGACCCATCCGCTGACCAGGCGCCCGCCGGAGATCATGTCGATAATGCCGAGCTCCTCGGCCAGGCGCAGCGGATTGCCGACAATTGGAATCGGATTGCCGAGCAGCACGATCTTCACCTTCTTGGTGATACGCGCCAGGATCGAGGCCTCGACGTTCATCACCGAGCCCATGCAGAACGCGGTGTCGTGATGCTCATTGAGCATCACGCCGTCGAAGCCGAGGTCCTCGGCGAGCACTTTCTCGTCGAGGTATTCGTTTAGAAGCTGCGCGCCCTTCTGCGAATCGAAGTGCTTGTTCTCGATGCCGAAGTAGCCGTTCTTGATGACTTCATCGTTCGACACGTAACGATACGGGCGCTCCGTGAAATACATCGTGTGCATGATGAGTCCTCCCCCGGCGCTCAGCCGAGAAATTTTTGCGTCTCAGCGACGAACCGATCGAGCATTTCGACTTCCGGGCGATGCCCGCATTTGTCGAACACGACCAGTTTCGAATTTTTGATCGCGCGCTGGTAATCCCTGGCCGCGCTGATCGGCACGATCCCGTCCTCTTTACCCCAGACGAGAAGTGTCGGCAGCGAATCGGCGACTCCCAGCAGATGGCCGAGACTCGGATTGTGCATGAACGGCTGCCATGCGAGGCGCGCCGTCTGCGCGCGCGCTTCTTCCATCAGCGAGAAAGCCTGGGGGCTAAGCCCGCCGAACAACTCGGCAAACTCGGGCGTCGCTTCGGGATCGCGCACCGTCGCGCGCAACTGGTCGGGCGCCATGATCTGAAAGAAGTCGGTGATCTCGCCCTCCGACGGTTTGATACCTGCCGGTGCGACCAGAACCATGTGCGCGAACTGATTAGGATTGGCAGCCGCCATTTCCGCCGCGATCCATCCGCCGAGCGAAAATCCGATGACATCGAGCGGCGCCAGTTTCTGCTCGCGGACGAAGATCGAATAGAAGCCCGCGAGATCGCGAATGGTGCGAATCCATTCGGGCGCCGGGCTCACGCCGTACCCGGGATGCATCGGGATGACCAGCTCGCGCTTCTCAGCAAGCGCCGCATTCCACTTGAGCCATCCCGGATATCCAAGCTCGTCATGCAGCACGAGCAGCGGCTTGCCGCGGCCGCCCCTGACGACCGTCAGATCGTATCCCGCAACCCCCACTTGTTCGCTGCGCCAGTTTTGGTTTCCCGCTTCCATTGACACAACCTTCAATTCAATCGAACCAGCGAAAAAGTCAAGCGACTCGCGATCCGCAAGTTTCCTGTTTTCGACCTTGACTAAGGCACATCAGGGCCGGGTGGCATTGCATGTCTGCAATCCCACCTCGTGGTTTGCAGTGTGTATGTGTCCACGAACTCGATGCATCGCGCGTTCACGGAGATTACGTCCCGATAACCGGTCAGGAGCAGCATCGTCCCGCAGGTCGGGCAGAAGTGCCACAAAGCGCGCAGGGATTGCCACGCGTAGGTCGACAGCCCGCGTTTCTGAACTGCGAGTTCCCGGACCGCCTCGCGCGGCACTTTCCAATGGATGAATCCAAAGCGGCGGCAGGTTGAGCAATTGCCTTCAACCAGATTTGCCAGCTCCGCATCTACTTCAAAGCGGGCATTGCCGCAGTGGCACGATACGGTGTAGGGGCGCTCCATCTGTCGTCCAAAGGCATTCGATCACACCCGCCGATTCAAAGAAATGCGCTCAGGCGGCGCGGCGGGGGCGTTTTACGTCTTTGGCCTGCACTTTCTCGGCGACGGGCCGGAACAGGAAGGCGCCGATGTCGGCGGGATCCATCGCGTCGCTAAGGATCATGTCGGCGGTGCCGGTGCGCGAGCGAAGGTCTTTCAGTGCGGCCGCGAGATCCTCGGTCTCGATTTCGTAGAGCGCGAGATACTTATGCTTGATCGGTCCCGGCGCCATCTGCGCGTCGGCGAGACAGAAGCGCTGTGCGGCGACGAAGCCCGGAACATTCAGCACATCGGGAATGTGCGTGTCGTTGTACCAGCGGTTGTACTCGTCCTCTTTGCCCGCGACCGGATTGGTGAGAACGACAAAAGTGTATTTTGCCATCGCTAAAGTTTCTCCTGGAGCGCGGAATTGGTAAGCGGATTCTATGCGCCGACCATTGAAACTGTCTATCGAAGTGGGCTAAGCGGCAGATAGTTTCGCGGTTTCACGCTCTCTGGGAAAGTTGAGAGGAGCACGGCGATGGCGATCACGATCGACAAAATCCCTGGCGTCAAGGACAAGCTCGGCGAAGGGCCGGTGTGGGACGTTACCGAGAAGGCGCTTTACTGGATCGATGGCAACGCGCCCGCGATCCATCGGCTCGATCCCAGGACCAACGCGGTCAAAACGTGGAAGACGCCGAAACCGATCGGCTCGTTCGCGCTGCGCGAGAAGGGCGGCGCCGTGTGCGCCATGACCGACGGCTTCTACTTCTTCGATTTCAATTCGGGCGAGGCCAAGCTCGTCGGCGAGACCGTTGCCAAGCCGGGCACCACGTTCAATGACGGCAAGACCGATCTGCGCGGACGCTTCATCGCCGGCACGCTCGATTCGAAGTTCAAAGGTCCGGCGGGCTCGATCTTCAGCCTCGATGAATCGCTCAAGGTAAGCGTGCTCGAGCCCGAGATCGGATGCACCAACGGTCCGTGCTTCAGTCCCGATAATCGCACCTTCTATTGCTCCGACAGCGTGAGCCGGACAATCGCGGCTTACGACTACGATCTCGCAAGCGGCAAGGTTTCGAACAAGCGCCAATTCGCAGCGCCAAAAGGAGTTGGCGGTGTGCCCGACGGATGCACCGTCGATGCGGAAGGCAACCTGTGGTCGGCGATCGCGGGCGGCGGAAAGATCATTTGCTACAAGCCCGATGGATCAGTCGCGCGCACCGTCGAAGTGCCGGTGCCGATCATCACGAGCACGATGTTCGGCGGCGACGACCTGGACGTGATGTATGCGACATCGATCGGCGAGAAAGTTCTCGGGATGGAGCCCGGACCCGACGGCGGCAGCCTATTTGTGATCCGCGGCCTGGGCGTCAAGGGCAAGCCGGAGCCGCGCTTCAAAGGCTGACCTAGCGCGCGAGCTTGGCGCGCACCTGGTCTTCGATCCAGCGGTAAGTCTCGGCGAGACCCTGCTCGAGCGAGACTTCGGGTACCCATCCGAGCACCTGGCGCAAACGGGTGTTGTCGGAGTTGCGTCCGCGCACGCCCTGCGGTCCCGGGATGTGCTTCTTCGCGATCTTGATCCCGGCGATCGCGGCGACCATATCGGCCAGCTCGTTAATCGTGACCATCCGATCCTGCCCGAGGTTGAGCGGCTCGCGATAGTTCGAATGAATCAGCTTGTCGATGCCGGTGACGCAATCGTCGATGTAACAGAACGAGCGGGTCTGCTCGCCGTCGCCCCAGATTTCGATCTCGGGTTTGTTGGTTAACTTGGCGACCGCGACTTTGCGGCAGAGCGCGGCCGGTGCCTTCTCACGCCCGCCCTCCCAGGTGCCGTAAGGGCCGAAGATATTGTGGAAGCGCACGATACGCGTCTCGATGCCGTAGTCCTCGCGATAGTGCGTGCAGAGTCGCTCAGTGATCAGCTTCTCCCAACCGTAGGCGTCCTGCGGCTGTGCCGGATACGCATCTTCTTCGCGCAGCGGCGTGACGTTGGTCTCGGTCTGCTTGAACTCGGGATAAACGCAGGCTGACGAGCTGTAGAGATAGCGCTTGACGCCGTTCTGGCGCGCGGCTTCGAGGGTGTGAAAGTTGATGGTCGCGTTGTTGTAGAGGATCTGCGAGTGATGGGCCGAGATGAAGCCCATCCCGCCCATGTCGGCCGCGAGCGCATAGACCTCGTCGATTCCGCGCGTGGCGGCAAGGCAGTTCTCCAGCAGGCGCATATCGAGGATCTGGAATTCGTCGCAGTCGCTCGCACGAAACTCGGGCGCTTTGACATCGACGCCGCGAACCCAGCATCCGTCGCTTCTCAGCCGGCTGGCAAGATGGCTGCCGATGAAGCCGCCGGCGCCGGTGATCAATACCTTTGTGGGCATAACTCTTTGTGGGCTCAGTGATACTCGATGTTTGAGTGAGAGAATGTTGGACGCGATGTGGCGAAATTGTCACACGCACCTGTCGGTAAGTCAATTTGAGGATCCGAGCGCTGAGTCAGTCGTTCCGGGCCGTCGCGAGCTCGCCGCGTCGCGATCCGGAGCGATCCCCGCCTTCGGTTGATCAAGATCGGTTAAAAAGTAAATTAAGTTTAGCTAAACTAATTTGTGCCATGTAAAACTGCGTGTAGACCTAATACCACCATCTGGCAAAGTAGGAACTACCGCACACATTGTCGGGCAATCGACAATTTTGTCATGATTTATCGATTATTTCGTGCATCTATCAGCTATGACAAGCCTGATTGTTCATACATTCCGTCCAAAAGTTACCGATTAAATTCGTAGCGATGCTGAAAAAATCCCAATTGCACATAATATCGTTCAAATAACGTTAAAGACAAAGACTGCTTGTTATAAGCTCGGATTACCGTCTATAAATCCTGTGGGCGGGCAACTCCCAGTATAGATAAACCTCTGAACCGCTATCGGCTCCTACGCCAATCGAAGTGAATGAGCGTGAAAATGCCGGACAGAACGCTAATTTCGTATCGCCAGAACATGCAGACATCGCATGGATGGCGGACGCCTGCTCTTAGTTAGATTTGCAACGTTTACGATAGATTTGCAAGTACCGTGATGATGGCCTCGATCTCGACCGTCTTCGGCCTGACATTAATAGAAATGCGTCTGACTAAACACGCGCCGCGAAGTTTTCCGGCTAGGCATGGGCTTCGTTCGTAAGGAGTAAAAGGGGATGTTCACCAAGTCTTCGATCGCTATTGGTCTGCTGAGCGGACTCCTGTTGCTGCCGCCCCAGGCCTACTGCGCCGATATTGCCGGCAAGGTCGCCAATTCCCAGGATTCTCCGGCTCTGCCGGCGCATGTCAGCGTCAAGGACAAGAACGGCAGTATCGTCGGCCAGGCCGATGCTGACTCTGTCGGGCATTATCGGATTCGTGGGCTTTCGAGCGGCGAATACGACATCACGCTCAATCTTCCCGGCACCAAGTACCTCGGCCAGACGATTCAGACTGGCCTTCGCCCCGAGGGTCTCTGCCTCGACTGGAGGGTCTCCGAAACGGCAGCCGCGCTTGCGACCGGTCGCCCGGGCGCAACTCTGGGCGCGTGCGAGGCCGCGGCAGCCGCTGGCAGTGGTGCAGGACTCGGACTGGCGCTGGGTGCAGGCGCGGTCGTCGTAGGCGGCGGCGTGATTGGCGGTCTGGCCGCTGGCGGCGTATTCAATGGCGGCGGTGGCGGAACGCCCCCCAAGCCGGCCAGTCCCGGAATCTAACATTACCCTGCCTTTCCTCTAACGTGGCTGGCTCTCGGCCACGGATTTTCCCTAATCAGAACATCGATTTTCGTTCCGAACTCCAAATCTTCTTTGGTAGCGCAGTGCATCCGTGCATGCGCTTGCAAGTCCGATTGTCGCGTCCGCGACGTATCGATTGACCGCGGAGAACTTCCCGATGCGCATTCGTAACGCTCTTCGCCTGACATTCGTGGTGTTTGGCTCCGTGGGCATGATCTTCTCGGCATGCGCCCCACAAGCGACTCAGGATCCCCCTGCAACGGGTCCCGCGCGGACTGCGATGGTATCGCCAACGACTTCGCCACCGCCCGCGGATCTAAGCCCCGAATCCATGGGGCAGCTCAACAAGCTTTGGCAGGACCGCCTGGCTGAGGCGCAGGATTTTCCAATCGGTGCCGGCGATGTGCTCGAAATCTCGATCGCGAACGTGAAGGAGATCGAGGACCGCACGGTCCGCGTCGACGGCAAGGGCGACATCCTGTTGCCGCTGGTCGGCTCGGTTCACGTTGCGGGACTCACCGAACCGCAAGTCAGCGACAAGCTCGCCGACGCGCTGCATAAATATGTCTATCATCCCGAGATCAACCTGCTCGTGAAGACTTACTCGAGCAGAGTGGTGGGCGTAATGGGCTCGGTGCGGACCCCGGGGCTCTACGTTCTAAACGGCCCTGACGACACGATCCACGATCTGATCGAACGGGCGGGCGGCCTTGCCGACAACGCCTCGCATGAGGTGCTGCTGAGTCCCGCACTGCCGGGCGCAAAGAGCGCAGAGGCGCTTTCGCAGCAGTACGCCGACGGTGCGGCCGCACTGAGCAAGCATCCCGCAAACGGCGGGATCGTCAACAATGCGGACGCCCAGGTTTCCGGCGGAATCACCCAGGCCGCGCTCGAGGTAAATCATTCTCCCTTCGTGCAAGCGCCGTCGGCGAGCGATTTCGACGCCGCGTCAGCCTACGTCATCGAGCTCGATGGCGGCGGCCAGGCGCACAAGTACGTCAACCTGCCGTTGCGGCCCGGTGACACTTTGTTTGTTCCGCCGGCCGGCCAGATCTCAGTGGTTGGCTGGGTCTATCATCCCTCGGTCATGCCGGTGAGCCATGGCCTGACGGCGCTCGGCGCGGTTTCCGCGGCGGGCGGTCTGATGTATGCCGCCGATCCCGCTTCGGTGAAGATCATGCGCCACGAAGCGGACAACCAAACCAGGATTATCGATGTGGATCTCGCTGCGGTCCAGAAAGGGGAAGCGACTGACGTTGCGCTGCAGGCCAATGACATCGTTGAGGTCGGCTACTCAACGATGAAGATCCCCGGCTATGCGCTGTACTACGCAGCGCAGGGAATCGTTTCATTCGCGCCGGCTGCCGCGCTGGTGAGCGGACTATAATGCGCCAAGTCACACTACTCGATCCCGGCGAAGAGACCCGTTTCATCGAAGCGCGGCCCATTCGCCCCACCCACTCTTTCGGCCCCGACGCATGGTTGGACTTTCACGAGTATCGCCGGATTCTGCAAAAGCATCTGCGCCTAGTCATCGTGATCACGATGGTGTGCGCGGGCTTTGCCCTGGTCCGCGACCTGATGTCGGAGCCGACCTATACGGCCAGCACGACGCTGCTGATCCGCGCCGCACCGTCGCTAGTCTATCAGAACGAGAATCTTTCGCTCTCCGGATCGCAGGATGCGTCCCAGGAGCCCTACGACGATACCCAAAACGAGCTCTTGAAGTCCGCGAGCCTGGCGACGCGAGTCATCCAGGAGCAAGGCCTGGCGAAGCCTGAACCGCATCCGGCGCATCGCGCCGGATCGTCGTCGTCGTTCGTCAATACGATCCGCAACACGGTCGCCAACTGGTTCCCCGGACTCGCACTGAAGCGCCCGACGACGGCGGCCGACGAAGATCCTCTCGCCGAGGCGGTTCCGCGCTCGACAATCGGCTGGTACCTCGGATCGCTCCAGGTCAAGCCGATCGAAAATACTCAGCTGGTGCGGCTGGAGTTCACGGCCGCCGATCCCAACCTCGCCGCGAAGATCGCGAACGCTCACGCGCGCGCTTATATCCAGCGCGGCGTCGAGCTGAACGCGCAAGCCACCGACGAGGCGCAAAAATACCTCAATACCAAGCTCGACGAGTTGAAACGCCGCGTCGAGCAATCCGAACTCGCACTCAACAATTATCGGCGCGACAAGGGGATCATCCCGGGGCTGATCTCGCTTAACGGCAATCAGGACGTCATCGTCGAACAGCTCAACAAGCTCGATCGCGATCTGCAGGACGCGCACCTCAAGACCATCACGCTCGGCACCCAGCTCGAGCTCGTCAAGGCTGGACGCACCGATGCGCTGCCTCAGGTGATGGACAACAAAGTCATCCAGGGCCTCAAGGCTGATCTCGACCAGCTCGAGTCGAAATACGCCAGCATGCGCGGCGAATACACCGACGATTATCCCGAGATGCGCGAGCTGCGCGAAAAAATCGACGGCTCGCGCACCGTCATCGATCGTGAGCTCAAGACCACCGTCGCCAACGTCAACGAGGAGTACCAGGCCTCGCTCAAAAGCGAGCAGGCGATCGCGGCCGAGCTCGATAAACAGAAGAGCTTCGCGCTCGGCCTCAACGACGCCGCGATCAAGTACGTGATGCTCGAGCGCGAGGCGGAAACCAATCGCGAGCTTTACGACACCATCCTGAAGCGGATTAAGAATCTCGCCGTGGCTGGCGATGCGCACGCCACCAGCGTCTCGGTCGTCGATATGGCGCAACCGCCCGGCAGCCCCTCGAGCCCGCGCACCAGGCGCGATGTCATGGCCGGCACCATGCTCGGGCTGTTGCTCGGCATCTGCGCCGCGCTCTTCATCGAGCGGCTCGACAACACGCTCAAGACCCCCGAGGAGATGGAGCGTTACCTGAAGCTGCCGAGCCTTGCGACGATTCCCGATTTCACCAGCGCGATCTCCGTCACCTCGCGCTACAACATCAGCTACATCACCAAGCCGCAGTTGATGGATATGAGGACGGACGAAATGCACGGCCGCGACCTCATCGCGACTTACGGCAAGTATTCCGTGCTGGGCGAATCGTTCCGCCATTTGCGCAGCGCGCTGCGATTGTCACGCGCGGGCGCGCCGCCGAAAACGATCATGATCAGCAGCGCGCTGCCCGGCGAGGGCAAGAGCACGGTGGCGGTGAACACGGCCTCGGTTTTTGCCCGCACTGGATCGACGGTGCTGCTGATCGACGGCGACCTGCGGCGTCCGCGATGCCATCGCTTGCTCGATCTGAAGAATCGCGCCGGCTTGACCGAGGCGCTGACCGGCGCGGGCGGCATCGAACTCATCCAGCCGACTCCGGTCGAGAACCTGTTTCTCCTGAGCTGCGGCCGCATTCCGCCCAATCCGAGCGAGCTGCTCGGCTCGGAGCGCATGAAAGCCTTTCTCGACGAAGTGTCACAGCAGTATGACTATGTGATTATCGATTCGTCGCCGGTGATGCTGGTGAGCGATCCGCTCGATCTGTCATGCCTTGTCGATGGGGTCGTGCTAATCGCGGCGGGCGGGCATACGCCGCGTCATCAGGTAATGGCGGCCCTCGGGCGTCTGGAAAGCGTCGACGCCAAGATCCTGGGCGTCGTGTTGAACAAGGTGCGGCTGCACAAGGCCGACTTTCCGCATTACTTTTCCAAGGGTTACCAGGGCTACTACAACGGACTCGACAGTGCGGCGGAGTTCGACGAATCGTCGCTCGACGACACCGCCGCGGTGCGCCAATTCCCCCGCAGCGAGAGCGAGCGCGCCTGAGCCGCGGCGGTTCGGTTCTGCAAATTCACGATCGCATGCGAAATCGTCTGGTCGATCTGACCGATCGCCTCGTGGTGGGCGGATTGGTCGTGCTCATCCTGGCCACGCCGATCTGCTTCGGCACGGTGCATCCGTGGGCCTATCACGCGGCCGAGACCATTGCGTTCGCGATGCTCGCCGCGGTGCTGCTGCGGATGCGCGAGGAGCGCCCGGCGCACAAGGGAATCGCGGAGGTCTGGAAAATCGCGATTCCCGCGGCTGCGCTGATCGGGCTCGTCGGATTCCAGTTGCTGCCGCTTCCGCCGGCTCTGCTGCATATGCTGTCGCCGCATACCTACGACCTATATGAACACACGCTGCGCGGATGGCCGGGCACGATTGACTATCCCGCGCCATCCACGGCTCAGCCCTCGAACGCTGACAGCCAGACTGTCGTGATGCCGACGCAGAGTGAAGTCGCCGGCGGCGCGCAGGTTCCGTTTACCGCGCATCATAAGGCCGCGAAGACCGATTCGGCCCCGGTCGTCGGCGCTGCTCCCGCCGGCGCTGGAATCTACGCCTCGACGTGGCGATCGATCTCGCCGGCGCCACTGCTCGGGATCGCAAGCGCGCTCAAGTTCCTCGCCGGCGTCGCGCTTTTCATCATCGTCGCGATCTATCCGATCACTGCCGAGACGCCGCCCACTGACGAGGATCCGCTGACGCGCCTGCTCATCCGCGTGATCCTGCTGAGCGGATTCTGCGTTGCCGCGCTGGGCCTGGTGCAGCAGGCCACCTGGAACGGCAAGATACTATGGTTCTACGTGCCGCTCGATTGGCGCGCGCCGAATCTCAATCGCCCGCGCATGATGGGCCCGTTCGTCAATCCCGATCACTTCGCGGCCTATCTCGCGATGATCGCGCCGCTCTTCATCGCGCGCGCGTGGCGCGGACTCGCGCCTTCCGACGATTCCCGCGAGCGCGACGAAGCCGGCCCGATTCTATGCAGCGCCGCCCTGGTTATCGTCATCTGCGCGATCCTGCTCAGCCAATCGCGCGCGATTTGGGGCGCGGCAGTCGTCTCGCTCGCCATCTTCACAATTCTCACGAGCCGCCTCCGCACGCCGTCAGTCTTTCGTTCCCGCCGGGGCGGCCTCGTCACCTGGATTCCGATCCTTGCCCTTGCAGCTATCGTCGTCGCAGCGCTTGCCGTCGCGATCATCGGTTCTGCCGGACGCGATCAAATCGATACTCGCGTCGGGACCAGCATGGCCGGCGGCCTCGACCTCTGGCATCGCGTCGATATCTGGCGCGACACGCTCAGGATGTTCCGCGATCACGCGCTGCTGGGCGTCGGCTTCGGCGCGTGGCCCGAGATGTTCCCGCATTACCAACGCGGAGCGTGGCCCGCCGAGTTCCTGCGCAACGCCCACAACGACTATGTCGAGGCGGCCGCCGAGCTCGGCATCCTAGGCGTCCTTGCCTTTATGACGATCGGCTGGCGCATCGCGCGCCTCGTATGGCGCCGCTGGAGCGCGATCGCGCCCCGCGCGCAGCTCACCATCGTCGCCCTCGTCGCCGGGATGACCGCCGAGGGCTTTCACGAGGCCTTCGACTTCAGCCTCACCATTCCCGCGATCGGCTTCCTGTTCGCGATCTTCGCCGGCCTCACGGTGCGGATTGCCGTCGCGCGCGCGCCCGAGCCCGCCCCGGCGATTCGCGCCCGCAGCCTCGGCTGGCGCGCCGCCCCGTATGCCGCCGCCTTCGCCCTGATGCTCGCCGTATGCTCGCAGCTCCAGGCGAGCGTCGTCTATCCGTACTACCCCGTTGCCGCGACCTTTACCGAGGCGCGCGCGATGACCCTGCTCCATCCGGCCAACGCCGGCACCCACCTCGCGCTCTCTTCATGGTACGGCGAGACCCCGGCCGGGATGAGCGAAGTCGCGCGCGCGGTGTGGATCGATCCGCGCAACCCCTTCTCGCGCGATCTCTACGCCCGCTACCTCTACAACGACGGCCAGTATCTCGCCTCGCTGAACCAGCTCTCGCTGTCCGTGATGTGGGCGCCGCTCTACTCCGATCACATCTATCTTAACGCGCGGTTTATCCCCTACCTGTCGCCGCCCGAGCGCGGCGCTATCGAGCGCGGCCTCGCCGAGGCCATCGAGCGCGGCTACGCCGACGCCTTCGCCACCCTCGGCCAGTTCTATGTCGATACCAGCCGCATCGCCGATGCCGCCCGCACCTACGAGCGCGGCGCCGAGGCCGCCGACAGCCCCGCGCGCCGCGTCCAGCTCCTGATGCTCGCCGGTGAGGCCTACGTCAATGTCGGCCAGCTGGACGATGCCGCGCGCGACTTCAACGCCGCCCGCGCCGCGCGCCCCGACGACGCCGCGCCCTGCGTCGCGCTGCTCGCCCAGGTGATGATGCCGCGCAAGGACGTGGCCGGCGCGCAGGATCTCCTCAAAGCGGGCCTCGACGCCGGCGCCGATCCGGCGCCGCTGCTCGCCGCCTTCGCCCAGGTCGCGCTCGCCGCCGGCCGGCCCGAGCTCGCCCGCGATGCGCTCGTCAAGATGGTCGACTACCAGCCCACCTACGACAATTTGTTAGCGCTGGGCGCGTTCTACGCCGCCGATCATGACTACACCCGCGCCGCCGAGGCCTTGCGCCGCGCCACCGACGTCGATCCGCAGAACCCGCGCGCCTGGTTCGAGCTGGCCGGCGCCGAAGACGCCGCCTACCAGTATGTCGCCGCCGATCGCGACTACCTGCGCGCCGCCGATCTCGATCCGGGCGATGCCGCGATGCGCGCGCGCTACGCCGCCTTCAAACAAAAACTCGCCGCCGGCCGCGCCGACGCCAGCGCCCAGGCCGCCAACCCCGTAAACAACTAGTGAACACCCCGGCCAACCTCACCAGCGGCCGCCTCCTGGCCCGCAACACGATGATCAATCTGGCCGGCGATGCCGCACCATTCCTGGTCGCGATCGTCGCCATCCCGATGCTAATCCGCGGCCTCGGCGTCGATCGCTACGGCGCGCTGACCCTGGTGATTCTGGCGGTCGGATACTTCGGCGCTTTCAATTTCGGGCTCGGCAAGGCCGCCACCAAGTACATCGCCGCGGCCGCCGCCTCCGACGATCATTCGCAAATCCCGGCCTACTTCTGGACCTCGCTCCTCATGATGTTCGGCTTCGGCGTATGCGGCGCGGTACTCGCCGTCGCGCTGAGCCCCTGGATCGTCGGCCACGTCCTCAAGGTCGCGCCCGCCGCGCAGGCCGAGAGCCTGCACGCGCTCTATGTGCTCGCGATCTCGCTGCCCTTCCTCATCAGCAGCAGCAGCACGATCGGCGCGCTGGCCGCGTTTCAGCGCGTCGACCTGATCAAGGCGGTCAACGTCCCCTCCAATATCCTTTACTATCTCGCGCCGCTGCCGATGCTGGCGTTTTCCCATCGCCTCGGATGGATCGTCGGCTCGATCGTGATCGTCCGCGTTGCAACGTGGCTCGCGTATTTCCTGATATGCCTTCGGGTCCTGCCCGAGCTCCGGCAGAAAATCACCCCGCACCGCGATCTGGTGCGCCCGATGCTGGGTTTCGGCGGATGGGTCACCGTCTCCGACGCGCTCTCGCATGCGATGGAATACGCCGACCGCTTCATCATCGGCGCCCTGGTGTCGGTGGCGGCGGTCGCATATTACGCGGTGCCATTCCAGGTCACCAACAAGGTGCGGATGATTCCGGGCGCGATCTCGGGCGTGATGTTTCCGGCCTTCTCGACCTCGCTCGCCACCGATCCGGCGCGGACCGTGGTGCTCTTCGAGCGCTCAGTCCGTTACATCCTGCTCGCGATGTTCCCCATCGTCCTGCTCGTCGTCACGCTCGCGCCCGAGGGCCTGACTCTGTGGCTCGGCCCCGACTTCGCCGTGCACAGCGCGGCCGTGATGCGCTGGATCGCGGTCGGGATGTTCATCAATAGCCTCGATTGGACGCCGCACACCCTGCTCCAGGCCGCGCATCGTCCGGACCTGACGGCCAAGGTTTACCTCGTCGAGCTTCCGTTCTTCCTGCTGGCGCTGTGGCTGGTGCTGCCAAGGTACGGAGTGGAAGGCGCCGCGGTCGTCTATGCGATCCGCGCGGTCGCCAACGCGGCTCTGCTCTTCGCGATGGCTTGCCGGATGCTGCCGAACCTGCTCGCCGCCACGCTTCGCCTGGTGAAAGTGGCCGCCGCCGCCCTGGCAGTAATCGCGATCGGCATCGTCCCGGCGACCCTACCGGCAAAAGAACTCTACCTCGCCGCGATCCTCGGCCTCGCCGCGATCGTTGGCTGGAGCGCGATGCTCGAACCCGAAGAAAAAGATTTCCTGCGTATGCAGCTTCGACAGGTCCGCTTCTTAAAAGAGCAGAGAGCCTGACACCGTGACCAAGGACAATTTCGATTGCGGACAAATTGCGATCCCGCACCGCGCGGAGCGCGCGGCCTCGTCCACCTTAACCGACCGCTGCGCCTGGGCTACCTCGCATTTGCCGATGCTGTCGCCGGACGCAGGCCGCGCTCTCATCGCGATGCGGGTCACATAATTCACCTCGTACTCGAGCCGCGGCTCTCCGGGCGTGGCGCTATCCACTAGTGAGCAAGGAAACCCGCATCTCAATCGCGATGGCCGTTTGTAACGGCGAACGCTTTGTTCGCGAGCAACTTGAAAGTTTTTCGCGGCAGACGCGTCTGCCGGATGAGTTGATCGTCAGCGACGATGCATCGACGGACGATAGCATCGAAATAGTACGGAGTTTCGCCGCGACCGCGCCTTTTACCGTAAGAGTGCTCGCCAATCAAAAGAACCTCGGCTGCTCGAAGAACTTCGAACGCGCTATTCAAGCTTGCACAGGTGACTTGATTTTCCTGAGCGATTGGGACGACGTTTGGCTCCCGAACAAAATCGCGGTCATGGAGAGGGCTTTCCGGCAATGGCCGAGCGCTGGCGTCGTCATTTCCTGCCGTCAGTACGTCGATGAAAACCTCGCCCCGATGAAGAGGAGCGAACA
>DATJMX010000085.1 GCA_035508495.1 Candidatus Binataceae bacterium | reverse complement strand
ATCGCATTCGAGGCCCGCGCGGTAAGGATGAACGTTTCGGCCCGAACCCACGATCAATGGCAGACCACCATCATGAGTTCGCGGACAACTCGTGAAAATAGCGGATCCCCGAGCCGTCTTTTCGGCTACGCGATCGATCCTGCTGCGGCAGCGGCTGGTCGCTTGCTCAGGAACGACGCTGCCGCGGCTACCGAGTCTGATGACCCTGCCAGCTCCAGCACGTCGCCCTCGCGTAGCACCAGGTCTGGCTCCGGCACCGCGTAATCGCCGCCCCCTCTGGCCAGCGCCACCACAGTCGCGCCGGTCGCGGCCTGCAAATCGAGCTCGCTTAGCGAGCGCCCGATAGCTTGCGCGTCTGGCTGCACTCTTACTGCGGTGAGCGATCCCAGACCTGGGACTTCGTGCTCGCGAACCTTTACCTTATCGTCGAGCGCCGGCTTGCCGCCAAGCGATGCCGTCAGCAGATCGACAGCCGCGAGCATCTGGCCCTGCATCAGGCGCGCGCTGCGCCAGATCACAAATGCCATCAGCACCGTGGCGATGACGATGATCGCGATACCCTCGACCGGCTCCATGAACGGCTGCACAACGACCAGCAATCCCATCATGACGCCGAGCAGAATCGTGAGCTGGAGCATTTCGATGAGCGCGCGTTCCGCATTTTCCCATTCGACCTCGAGGGTCCGGCGCTTGGCGATCGGAATCGCGCGCATCGCAAGCGCCGTCGCGAGTCGCCGCGACCCATAGTAAATTCCGGCGGCGAATGGGACGCACAGGGCGAGCGCGACGAGATCGACGCCGAGGCCCGCGTCGAAGTACGGCACGCCGATCATCTGCGCGACTCGGCCGGTGATATTCGACGGATCGAATTCGTTGTAGATGAGGAGCGCCCCGATGATTATTGCGTTGACCGCGACGATTAGAATCGGCCAGTGAATCGCGGGAAGCTTGTCGCTCGCGGCACGCGGATGTTTGATGCGTTCCATCCAGGAGTCATAGAGCGACTGCAACGCTCCGACCGGCTCCGGGAAGTGACTCGCGATGCTCTCGCCGACGGGCACCGCCGCCTTGATCATGAACGGCGTCAGAAACGTCGTGATCGCGGACACCGCTACCGCCATCGTATAGATAAAATCGCGCGTCGCGCCGAGCTGAAGTCCGACGCCGGCGATGATGAACGAGAACTCACCGATCTGCGCAAGGCTCATCCCGGCTTCGACCGACGTTTTCACTCCCGCCCCGCTCATCAGCGAAGCGAGCGTCACGCCCGAGACTTTGCCGATCAGCACGGCACTGGTGAGCACGATCAGCGCCACCCAATGCTCGGCGATCAGGTATGGGTTGATCATCATCCCGACGGAGACGAAGAACACCGCGCCAAACATGTCGCGCACCGGTGCAATCAGATGCTCGATCTGATGCACGTCCCCCGATTCAGCAACCAGCGAGCCCGCGAGAAACGCGCCCAGCGCAACCGAGTAGCCAGCATGCTCGGCGATGATCGCAAATGCGAAACAAATCCCGATGCTTGCGATTAGCGTCGTCTCGGGCCGCTGCAATTTCACGACCAGCTTGATGATCCGCGGCACGACGAGAATGCCGATTCCAATCAGCAGCACAAGGAAAATCGCAAGCCGCCCAACCGTCGCCCCCAAGTCCCGCGCCGACACCCCCGCACCCGACGCGAGCGCCGTCAGGATGGCGAGCTCGACTACGGCCGCGAGGTCTTCCATCAGCAGGACGCCGAAGACGAGGTCGCGCAGCCGTTCGGGCATCTTCAGCTCGTCGAATGCCTTCGCGACGATCGTCGTGCTCGAGATCGAAAGCAGCGCGCCGGTGAAGATACTCTCGAGCTGCGTCCAACCCAGTGCGCGACCGCATATGTAGCCGAGCCACAGCATCAGCCCGACCTGGATCAGCATGATGAAGCCCGATGTCGGCCCGAGACGCAGCAATTTGCGGATACTGAATTCCAGCCCCAGCGCGAACATCAGCAGGATCACACCGAGCTCGGAGAGCGTGTGGATTCGATCGTAATTGGCGAGCAGCGGAATCGGCAGGTACGGGCCTATGATGACGCCGGCGACGAGATAGCCGACCACGATCGGCTGCCGCATCGCCTGGAACAGCACCGTGCTGATGGCGCCGACGCAGAGCACCATCGCGAGGTCCTCAAGGAAATTACTCGTGGTTAACGTTGCGAGCATGCGACAGCCGATCGGCCATCCGGCCCGCGGCGCTAACTATCTATCAGTCTCAGCCGCCTGGCGCACGTCTGAAACTCGCGGCAGCACCTTGGTCCAAAAAAGTTCGATCGACTTCATCAGGCGATCGTGCGCCATGAGGCCGTTATACATCCACGCGAACACCCACCTGATCGGCAGCCGCTTCAGCAGATGCTCGACCTGGCGCGTCACAGTATCGACAGTGCCGACGAACGCGAGGCCGTTGCTCCACAGGTCAGCGGTCTCGCCCGTCTTCGGATCTTTCATGCCCTCCGAAAAGCCGAACGGCTCGAACCATTCGTGGCCGCAGAAGTATCCGCTGTCGTGCCAGATCGCGCGCGCCTCCTCGTCGGTATCCGCGATCACAACGTCGCGCAGCACGCCCATCCCTTCGCCGACCGGCTTGTGCGATACCTCGGCGTATACGTCGCACAGGTGCCGCTCGAGGCTCGGATGCAGCGGCGGCAGAATCGCGGTCACATCCTCCTGCGCGCACCATTTGATACTGCGCTCTGACGACGCGAACGGCTGAAAGATCGGAGGATGCGGTTTCTGCACCGGCTTGGGCACCACCGAAACGGCGCGCACGATTCCATTCTCGACGCCGCCGCCCCATTTCGTCGTCGCGTCGATATGCCACGGCGTCTCGCCGGGCGGAATCCGCCAGTAGCGGCCCTCGTAGTTGATGAAGTCCTGGGTCCACGCCTGCTTGATGATGCGAAAGTTCTCTTCGAAGGCCGCGCGGTTCGCGGCGTCGATCTCGTCATGCTGATTTGGCTGCGCGCCATGAATGCCGTGGGTCTGCTGCGCCATGATATCGACCCATCGCCGCTGGTAGCCACGCGCGAAGCCCGCGTTGGCGCGCCCGCCCGTCATGTGATCGAGCATCGCGATATCTTCTGCAACGCGAATCGGATTCTGCGACGGCAACACGATCCCGAGCTGCCCGACGCGCAGCCGCTTGGTCTGCATCGCGATGTACAAATCGAGCAGCACGGGGTTGTTCGACATCTCGAACCCTTCGACGTGAAAGTGATGCTCGGTGAAGCTGATCGAGTCGTAGCCGAGACCGTCGGCCAGCTGCGCTTGCGCGGTCAGCTCGCGCAGCATCTGATCGTAGAGCGCGCCGTTCAGTCCGACGCGGCCTTTTTCAATTTGTGATTTGTTTCCGACCGAGGGCAGATAGAAGAGCGATACTTTCATAACGAATCTCCGTGCGATACGACGCGCCGACTCTAAAACTCCCGACACCGAGTCGGCAAGCGAAATTGCGCTTTGTAGGTTCGGCACGGGCGGAGTTATACTCGCGGCGAATCTACTACCTGCGTGGTAAACGAAATGCGTCTCAAGAATAAGGTCGCGCTGATTTCCGGCGCCGGATCCGGCATCGGCGAAGCCACGGCCAAAACGTTTGCGCGCGAGGGCGCGGCGGTCGCGGTCGTCGATCTGAATGACGAAGGTGGCAACCGCGTCGTCTCCGAAATCCGCAAAGCCGGCGGCACCGCCGAATTTCATCGCGCCGATATAGGAGTCACGAGCGAGATCGAAAAGATGATCGCGTTCGCGACCAAAAAGTTCGGCCAGCTCGATATCCTGCACAACAACGCGATCTTCACCACCGTCGGCCGTATCGGCGAGCTCACGCTCGAAGGCTGGCAGAAGACTATGGACGTCGGCCTCACCGCCTACTGGTACGCGACCAGGTGCGCGCTCGACGTGATGCTGCCGCGCAAGTACGGCGCAATCGTCAATACCGCGTCGGTCTCGGGCCTCGCCGGAGACTACGGCCTCGGCGCATACAACGCGGTCAAAGCGGGCGTCGTGAATATCACCCGTGTCACCGGCATCGAGTACGCGCGCAAAGGAATCCGATGCAACGCCGTATGTCCCGGGCCGATCGGAACGCCGCCGCTGCTTCGCATGGAAGACTCGCGCCCCGACATCGTCGGCCGCATCCGCGAGGCGATTCCGATGGGCCGGCTCGGCGAGCCGCAGGAGATCGCCAACGTCGTGCTGTTCCTCGCCTCCGACGAAGCCTCGTTCGTGACGGGCGCGTTCTTCGTGGCAGACGGCGGCCTCTGGGCGCATAGCGGGATGCCGAGTCTCACGGGACAAGGCTCGGATTGGTAACGCAATAACGCAAATTTAGCGGGAGGTATCCCATGTCGCTGCAACAACTCGATTCTCTAATCCAGATGCTCAAGTCCGGGCCGCAACTCGATTCGCCCGACGTCAAACAGATACGTGCCGGTTTCGAGCAGATGGCTAACTTTCTGCCGCCCGACCCCGACGTCAAGCACGAGCCGGTGAAGGCGGGAAGCGTTCCCGCCGAATGGGTATCCGCGCCCAACGCCGACGCGTCACGCGCCATTCTTTATCTGCACGGCGGCGGATACGTCATCGGCTCGATCAACACGCATCGCGCGATGGCCGGGAAGATTTCACGCGCGGCCCAGGCCAGGGTTTTAGTAATTGATTACCGCCTCGCGCCCGAGCATCCGTTCCCCGCGCCGGTTGAGGATTCGGTGACGGCGTACAAATGGCTCCTCGATCAGAAAATCGCCCCGGCGAAAATCGCGATCGGCGGCGACTCCGCGGGCGGCGGCCTCACGGTCGCAACGCTCGTTGCGATTCGCGATCAGAAGCTGCCCACGCCCGGCGCGGGCGTATGCCTCTCGCCGTGGATCGATATGGAAGGGATCGGCGATTCGATGACGTCGAAGGCCGGCGAAGATCCGATGGTGCAGAAGCAGGGCCTGATCCAGATGGCCAAGTGGTATCTCGGCGCCAAGGATCCCCGCACTCCCCTGGCCGCGCCGCTCTACGCCGATCTCGCGGGACTGCCGCCGCTGCTGATCCAGGTCGGCACCGCGGAGACTCTGCTCGACGATTCGACGCGCCTGGCAGAGCGCGCCCGCAAGGCCGGGGTGAAGGTCACCTACGATCCGTATGAGAAGATGATCCACGTCTTTCAGCTCTTCGCGCCGATGCTCGACGAGGGCAAGGATGCGATCGAAAAAATCGGCGCCTTCGTGCGCGCCAACACAAAATGACCCAACGATCCGAACAAAGCTCTGGCGCGCGGGCGCGGTCTTCGGGCCGCGCCCGCGGCGCTTCTGTGACGGTGAGAGTCCGTGAATTTTCGGTGCGGTCGTTCTTTGTGTCATCCCGAGAATTTGTGAAGAAAATGGCTTTTCAATCGTTTTGATTGTTTGGCTGCCATCCAATTCTGTCATCCCGAGCGACGTCGAGGGATGACACAAAGGGACGACACAAAAATGAAGCGCACGCGGACTGATTCACAGACTCTCAGCATGACGCAACGCATCGATAGTCTCGATTGGGCGCGTATCGAGAGCGACCTCGATTCCAAGGGCTATGCACTAGCAGGACGCGTGCTCGAACCCACCGAATGCGAGACGCTCGCCGCGATGTACCCGGAGCGCGAGCGCTTTCGCAATCGAATCGTGATGGAACGTCTGCGCTACGGCGTCGGCGAATACAAATACTTCGCACGCCCGCTACCGGAGATCATCGAGACGGCGCGCACCGCGCTTTACGGACATCTGGTGCCGCTCGCAAATCGATGGGCGGAGTTGCTCGGCGACGATACGCAATACCCGGCAACGCTCGCGTGCTACCTGGAGCTATGCCACGAGCAAGGACAGGAGCGGCCGACGCCTCTCCTCCTGCGCTACCAGGCGGGCGGCTACAACTGCCTGCATCAGGATCTCTACGGCGAACTCGCGTTCCCGCTCCAGTTCACCTGTGCACTCAGCCGTCGCGGCCGCGACTTCGAAGGCGGAGAGCTGCTGCTAGTCGAGCAGCGCCCGCGCGCACAATCACGCGGCGAAGCGATCGCGCTCGACCAAGGCGAGGCGATCATCTTTCCAAATCGCTATCGCCCCGTAGCAGGCACGCGCGGCCACCATCGCGTCGCAGTCCGCCACGGCGTCAGCACGATCCGGACCGGCGAACGCTTCGCCCTCGGCATAATCTTCCACGACGCGAAGTAAGGTCAGATCCAGCGCCGCACGCGCGCCCGATACTCAATGTAGGGAGCGCCAAACTTCCCATCGAGATAGCGCTCCTCGCGCGCAATCACGCCATAGCGAATCAGCAGAAGCACCGGGACGAGCAGAACGAAGCTCCAGACACTCGCCGCCCCGATCGCGAGTCCCGAGTAGATCAGGATCATCGAGCAATAAATCGGATTGCGCGAGTAGGAATAGAGGCCCGTCGTGACGACCGCTTTGGCAGGCAGCGGAGTCGGCACGTTCGTGCCGGCGGCGCCAAACTGCCGAATCGCAAGCGTCATCGTCGTGACTCCGATCGCAACAAGTATCAACGCAGGGACCAACCGCAACCCGCCACCAAAAAGCTGCGCAGCGCCGACTGCGGGCCATACCCGATCGAGTACGAGCCCAATCACAAGAAAGCCAAGAAAGATGCGAGGCGGCCGCGCAATCACACCGGGATTGTCCTGCATCTGAGTAGTCACATCAGAACAATCAGCAAACCGCATGCCTCGCGGTTCATCCGGCGCCCTCGGTCACTGGACGCGCTCGCTCTTTCCTTTCCCGCATCGGGAAGGGAAGTCTGTGCCGCCGGCTTTTCGCTTGAGGTTAATGCCGCGGGCGAGCGGGCGTTCCGAAAGGCACTGTGTAGCCTATGCCGAAGGAGGCGAGACTATCAGAATTATGTCAGCGCGCAGAGTGACGAAATACCAAGAAGAAGCCTGCTTCCAGCAGGACTTGTAAAGGGCTTTGCCTATTGACGCAGAGCGAAATCCGGCGCGCTGCCATTGCTAACCCCGATGAGAACGGCGAGGCCGGTGTGAATGATCCCGGCGACTCAGGAATGAGTCGAGGGCGGCAACGGGGTCGAGAAAGGTAGCCCCGACAGTGCTTGCTGGAGCTCGCTGAGGAATTTTCGCGCTTCTTCTCGCCCGTTGGGGAGTCGGTCGGCTCGATCACAGCGCCACGCCGCCACCATCGCAAGCATCAGGATCCGGCATTCGCGGAGCAGTTCGAGGTGAGCGCTCGCGTATAGAGCACTCACCTCGTCCGGCACGTAAGCGAGGTCGAACTCGACTGGCCCGCGACAACATGTCTCGAGGTCTAGGAACAGCGGCCCTTTCTTCGTCCTGAGCAGGTTGCCCGAGTGTGGCTCGCCGTGCAGCAGTTGCTCTGGTGCGCCGCGGTCGCCGATCGCCTGCCTCATGGTTCGTAGAGTGTTGCTGAGAAGCTCACGGTCCTCGTCAACGAGGTCCGGAGTCTGCTCACGGTTTCCGACCAGCCGCTGGGCGTCGGCGATTCGATCCGTGAAGTGCGGGGTACCGATATCGATCGGCTGCATGCAGGTATGCAGCCGTTCGAGCGCATGCGCGTAGTCGGCTGGAGTGAACTTTGGGAACCGCACGGGTTCGTAGTAGGTCCACAGCGTGACGACGAACCCGCCACGCACGTAGGCACCCGGCTCGACCCGAGGTTCAAGCGCAGCTATCGGGCTCCCGGTTTCCGCGAGCCGTTGGGCAAGCTCGACTTCGAACTCCGCCCATCGCCTGATGCGCTTCTTCGCGACCCGAGCAATAGTGTCGCACGGTAGCAGGCGCACGGTGACCTTGTTTGAGTCGTGAAGCACGATCGCGTCATTAGCCTTCAGGCCAAGCGCCGTAGCTACGCCCATCGCTGCGGCGACCGCGTCACGTGAGATTTTTGGTTGCATTGCCATTCGGGATCATATTCTGCGGCAATCTTGTAGATGGCGCACTCAAGCATTCACTTCGAGAAATCAGTCCGTCAATGGCCGCTGGACGCGGTTGCTCGGGTCCCCCTTCCCGTGCGGGTAGGGGTTAGGTCGTTTGCCTGGTGGGTGGGTTCTTCACGCGCGTGAGCAAGCAGAAATCAACCTAACCCTCCTTCCCTTCTCGCACGGGAAGGGAAGTTTGAGCGCCAGGGTTTGTTTTTGAAGTTGCGCCGATCTCGTGGACACTAAGGTTAAGCAGCCGACGACCTGGTGCAAGCACTGATTAGAAGAAAGCTTAGCGGTGTCTATTTACTAACGACTCCTATGATGAGAAACGCGAAAGCTATCGTGAGGAGCACAACACGCCAGCGGTGCAGCAGGTCCCATCTGCGCCGAAAAGTCTTCCAATCAGCAGGTGGAGTGACCTTTGCCCAGGATGCAATTCGATTGTTGATCGGCACCAGAGCGGCGATCGAATAGACGCTCGCCAACGCCCACAAAATGGCCGACGTGGTGATCCGTATCGGTAGGCTATCTGAGATGTGCCATCGGATCAGGACCTCAGCTGAAGTAAGCAGGAATACAAGGATGTACCAAAACGGCATGAATCTCCCGAGTACGCGAGCCAGGGCGCTTGCCGCGGGCAGATGGACATCATCTGGAAGCCGATCAAGAGTCGGATGAACAAAAAGGGCGATCGCCAGTTCATCCCCTACCATCAGTCCCGCTACGATGATCGCAATCACATTCAAGACTTCCATCACGAGGACCTCTAACACCTACAGACTGAGAGTTAGGGTTGAAATTGCCCGATCAGGTGGACACTCGTATTAAGCAGTCGTGGCCTTTTGACTTCGTTCGAATTCATCGGGCAGATGTAGCCGAGGGCGGAATGACGCCGGCGCGTCGCGATTCTAGGTCGAACGAAGTTCGTACTTTGTGAGCGGCAGCAGCGTTGCCCATGAGGCCATCGCGATCACGAATGCGCTTGCAATCGCGATTCGGTAACTGCCGGTTTCGTCGACGACCCAGCCCGCGAGCGGCGGGCCGACCAGCGCGCCGAAGGCGCCGCTCGTGTAGAGCGCGCCCATCACGGACCCGAGGCGCTGCGTGCCGAACAGATGCGCCAGCACTGCGGGCGACAGCGCGACGAAGCCGCCGTAGCCCGCGCCCATCACGAGCGCGAATACTACGAGCCAGGTGTACGATGCGGCGCCCAGCCAAATCAGATAGCTGAGGCCCAACACTAGAAAACTCGCCTGGTAGAGGCGGATCACGCCGGCGCGATCGGCGAGCGCGCCGAGTCCGAGGCGGCCTGCCACGCTCGCGCCGCCGATCGTTCCGACCAGGGCGGCGGCCGCAACTTCGCTCGCGCCGTGATCGTGAGCGTAAGCCGGCAGATAAACGAACGGCACGAAGAGCACCATCGAATTCAGAACCTGCGCGCCGTACAGCAAGCGGAAGGCCGGCGTGCGAATCGCCTCGCCGAGATTTACTTTCGACGGCGTGACGTGAACCGGCGGCCGCTCCGCGACGTAGGCGCAGCCGGCGAGGATCAAAACCGAGACGATGGCGAGCACGACGTAGCTCATCCGCCATCCGAAGTGCGCCACCAGCCATGCGGCCGACGGCGCGCCGCATACCGTGCCGAAGCCGATTCCCGCAACCGCGATTCCGAGCGCCGTGTTGCGCCGATTGAGGAACCATCCTCCGACCACCGCGACCATCGGCACGTAGGCGCACGCGACTCCGAGTCCGACGCCGAGACCATAAGTGATATAGCCGAGCCACAATTCGTGAATCGCCGCGGTGCAGAGCAGTCCCACGCCCATCAGGATCGCGCCCGCGCCCACGACGATACGCGGGCCGAAGCGGTCGCTCAGATGGCCCGTCACCGTGCCGAGCATCGACCAGATACAGACCGTGATTGAGAAAACGATCGCGGTGCGGCTGCGTCCCGCACCGAACTCCGCCGCCATCGGCTTGAAGAACGCGCCAAAGCTGTAGGCGATCGCATACGTGGCGAACATCGCCAGGAACGCGGCGGCGACCATCCGCCACGCGCGCGGCGAGTCGAACAGCTCGAACCGCGGCAGCGCCTGCACGCGATCGTCGCCCGCCGCAGATAAATCCGAATCGAGTCGCATCCGGATTGCAAACTCGCCGACCGCCGCGTTCGATGCAAGCGCTGGCGAATCCGCGCGACTGGTCGCAAGAGTACGCGTCTGCCACGATGCGTCGGGTTCTGCGGCCGATGCTTTTGCTGAGAAAAATGACGACGCGAATTCCGCGGGCAGCGCTCTACATCCTGATCGCGACGTCGCTTGCGGCCTGCGGCGCGCGCAACAAGCCGGCTGGCGATACGATGCCAAAGACCTGCAATATCGATACGGCGAAAATTTGCGCCGAGGTGAGCAAGACGCTTGTGATGACCCCTGTGATGCAGGCGCAGGAGCGGCTGACGCGCAACGTTTACGCGCCGGTCACAGTTCCCGAAAACGGCGCGAGCTTCACGATTCGATGCCAGATCGACGTCGAGAGCAAGGCGGTGCTCGGTTCCTCGGTCCTGAGCGACGCGGACATGACCGAGAGCGCGGCAGAATACTTCCGCTCGAAAGGATATTGCGCAGCCGCAAAATGAGATTGCCGGTGAGAATTTCGATCGTCGCTCTGTCAATTTTGATCGCCTTGACATGCGTCGCATGCGGCCCGACGGCCGATATATCCGAGGAGCCGGTGGCGTCCAACGGATGCGCGATCGACGGGGCGAGAATCTGCCACGACATGCGGCATACTTTCGCCTCGACGCCCGGCCAGAACGTGATCCGGGAGCTCATCGTGCCGATTCGGATGCCGATGGGCGAGCCGAACATCGACGTGCACTGCGGTATCAACACCGGCGATCAATCGATCACCTACGTTCGCATCGCCCAGCCCTCGAACCTGACCTTCAACGACCAGATCTACCTGCGCTCCAACGGCTACTGCTCGTAGCCGCTCACTTCGGGTCAGGGCTTGGATCGCCGGGCGATCATCTGGTAACAGATTGACTGTTTAATATTGACGGTATGCCATAGAGGGGGTGCGCCCGTTGAAAAGTCGCAAGCTTGTCTCGCTCGTAATGCTGATTTCGTTATCGCTCGTCGTGGGATGCAGCGTCGGCGGCAACCAGACAGAAACAAGTCTCGCCGCGAAAGGCTGCAAGATTGACGCGGCACGGATATGCGGCGAAGTCCGGCATGGCACGGTGACGATGAACGGCATGGATGCCGACCAACGGATGCAAGAGCAGAACCAGCCGATGACCGAAGACGTATCCGTACCGATCGACATGCCGAACGGCGCTCCCGACATCACGGTTCACTGCGGAATCAATACAAAGTTTCAGTCGGTGACTTACGCGAGCGTGGCGCGCGGTCCGGCGATCTCCGATGACGGTGTTGCCTTTCTGCGCTCCAAGGGCTTGTGCTCCGAGCCTGTCAGCCAGTGAAAGTCGTCCGCCTCGTTGTAGCGCTCGCGATCGCCGCGATGCTCGCCGCTCCCGCGCGCGCGGCGGATCCCAATGCCGGCGTGGCCGATTTCATCGCGAGCGGGCACGCGCGATCCAACTACTATCGCGCGATGGCAAAGCTGCCGCCGCTCCGGCTTGATCCCGGACTCAGCAACGGCGCCGCCCTTCATGCGCGCTATCTGGTTGCGAACGGAATCATGGGCGGCTCATTCACGCTAAAAGACAAGCGGATATCGGTCAACGCACCCAAGCCGCAGCCCAAGGGGAACAAGGATGATAATGAAGAGAGCCCGCCGCTCGCGCCGTGGCTGACGGAGGATAAGGGCAAGCCTTTCTATACTGATGCCGGCGCATCGGCAGCGTATTACGCAGTTGTGCTCAGTGCGAAGAGACTCGATATCACCGGAACCGAGTACATGGATCAGTTGGTGGCGATGCCGATCACTTCAATAGTCGGCGTGCTGAGTCCGCAGCTCGAGCGGATCGGCGTCGGGGGATATTGCACCGATTCGCAATGTGCCGTCGTCATCACGGCGCGCGTCGGCCTCGAGAAAGCGCGTTTCCTTCAGCTCTACGAGGGCGAGCAGCATGACAGGATGTGGAACGCTGACGAAGGGCCGCTGCCCTTCGCGATAGAGCACCTGAAGTCGCCGGTCGAGTTCCCGCCCGATGGCTCGACCGTCAGTCTCAGCGCCTACGATGGAACCGACTGGCCCAACGCGATCAAAGCCTGCCCCGATTATTCCGCGCCGACTGGATTCGGAATCTCGCTTCAGCTCGGCCAGGGCAACGGTCCGAGCGGCTCGGTCGAGGTGACCGATCACTCGCTGTCACTAAATGGAACCGAAGTCGAAAGCTGCGTCGTTACCGCGAAATCGTTCTCGGGCGATAGCGAAGGCGACGCGACCGCGCGCCGTGTCCTGTCGCGATGGGGCGCGGCGCTCGTCATTGCGCGCCAACCGCTCAAGCCGGGCCGTTACCAGGTTTCGATCAGTGCCGACTCGAAGCCGTATTCGTGGTCGTTCACGGTCGGGCAATAAAAGACGACGCAATAGCTACTTGGTTTTTCGCGGGCGGGCTGTGGAGCGAGGACCGGCGCCTTCGAGAAATAACTCCGAGACCATCCGTCCGATCGCGTTATCCGACAACGGATGGATTTCCTTGCCGCTCATCAGCTCCTGCGAGAGCAGGAAGAACCACAGCATCCCAATCAGACACTGTGCCATGGCGAGCGGGTCGGCGCGCCGCAGCTCGCCGCGCTTCATCCATTTCGCGAGATAGTCGGCGACGAGGCGATAGGCGCGGAGCCCGACTTCCTCGTTGAAGAGCCGCGCCCGCTTGGCGTTGCTGTGAATCTCGCGCACGACGACGCGCGCCAGCTCCTTGCGATCGGCGAAGCGGCGCCAGATCTGCGCAACGAGTTTCGGAATACCGGCGGGCGGCGGCAGCTCGCGAATCGATTCCATGATCTGCGGCAGATCGGGCAGCAACGTGAAGCGTCCGAGCAGCTTGCGCAAGAGCTCTTCCTTGGTCGGGAAATATAAATAGAGGCTGCCCTTGGCGAGATGGGCGTCGGCGGCGACCTCGTCCATCGTGGTCTCGGCGAAGCCTTTCTCGGCGAAGATGCGCAGCGCCGCCTCCAGGATCTGATCGCGGCGAGCTTCCGCGTATTCCTCGCGGTGCGCAGCGGCTACTCTCGGCATGCCCTTGATAATAACCGACCAGTCAGTCATCATTCAAGGAGGAGCGGCGCGGTGGCGCCCTCTGTCCGATCGGAGTTGCCCGCGTAAGTCGTCTGCTTCATGGCCACTGCGGTATCATCACCCCCTCGCGCGCCTGGCGCTGAGGGCGACGCGCGGCCCGCGCCCAGGCCCGAACTCGAAAGCGCCGGCTCGCACAAGTGGCTGGTCGCGATCGCCGTCATGCTCGGCGCGACGCTCGAAGTGCTCGACACTTCGATCGTCAACGTATGCCTGCCGCACATGCAGGGCACGTTCTCCGCCAGCACCGACGAGGTCACCTGGATCCTGACCAGTTACATCGTCGCCAACGGAATCATGATTCCGCTGACGGGATGGATCTCCGCGCGCTTCGGCCGCAAGCGCTACTTTCTGGTTTCCGTGCTCGTGTTCGTGGTCGCGTCGGGTCTCTGCGGCGCGGCCGGCTCGCTTACACAGATTGTCATCTTTCGGCTGATCCAGGGGGCGGCCGGCGCCGCGATGATTCCCTCGTCGCAGGCGATCCTGATGGAGACGTTTCCGCCTGCCGAGCAGGGACTTGCAATGGCGACATGGGGCGTCGGCCTGATGGTCGCGCCGGTGCTGGGCCCGACGCTCGGCGGATGGATCACCGACAACTGGAACTGGCGCTGGAATTTCTACATCAACCTGCCGACCGGAATTCTCGCGGCGATCATGGTTTACATCTTCGTGCACGATCCCGCGTACCTGAAAGCCTCACGCGCCAAGGCGCGCCGCATCGACTATCTCGGCATTGCGTACCTGGCACTCGGCCTCGGCCTCCTGCAGATCGTGCTCGATCGTGGACAGCGCGCCGACTGGTTCGCGTCGGCATGGGTATGCGTCTTTACGGCGGCGGCGGTGATCGCGCTCGTGCTCCTCGTCTTCCACGAGATTCGCTTCCCCGAGCCGATCCTCGATCTCAGCATCCTCAAGATCCCGATGTTCGACGTCTCGGTCATGATCATCATGGCGATGGTGCTGGTGCTTTACGGCTCGAACCTGCTGAACCCGTTGTTCTTTCAGGATTTGCTTGGCTACTCGGCGTGGAAGGCGGGCCTGGCGGTGGTGCCGCGCGGCGTCGGCACCCTGATCTCGATGTTGCTGATAGGTCAGCTCTCCCGACGCGCTGTCGATACGCGGCCTCTGGTCGGCGTTGGATTCGCGATCGTCGCGATCGGCTTGTGGCAGATGGGGCACTGGACGCTCAGCGTTGGGATGCACAACGTGCTGGTGCCGATTTTCATTTCCGGTCTCGGCAGCGGCCTGATTTTCCCCACGATGTCCGCGGCCACGCTCTCGTGCGTCGAGCGCGAGCGGATGGGCTACGCGGCGAGCCTCTACAACATGATGCGCAACACCGGTTCTGCGATCGGAATTTCGCTCGTCACCAATATGCTCAACAGCCGCCAGCAGGTTCATCAGTCGTACCTTACCGAGCACTTCACGATTTTCGACGCGTGGCGGCTCGACCGCACCGCAGCGGCTGCACCCGGCGCGCCGCATCTCGGACTAATCCAGGGACTTGCTACGAGTCAGCATCAGGGCTTCGGCATGGTTTACAACACGATCCAGACGCAGGCGACGCTGATGTCCTACAACGACATCTATCGCATGATGGCGATACTCGCGGCGGTATTCGTGCCCGCGTTTCTACTGCTGCGAAGATTCCGCCCGGCTGGCGGCGCCGCCGCCCACTGACCACCTCACATCACGAAGCATCTTGTGCGGCGCGCGCGCAACGGTAGATTGGGCGTGGACTCGCTCATCTACCGGGAGGCGTGAATGAAAACACTGACGCTGATTCTCCGCTTGCTGCTGGGACTGGTATTCACGATATTCGGCCTCAACGGCTTTTTTCATTTCATCCCGAACATGCCGATGCCTGCCGCGGCAGGTGCGTTCCTCGGTGCGCTCGCGGCGACCGGCTACGTGCTGCCGCTGATGTTCGCGGCACAGGTAATCGGCGGCTTACTTCTCCTGATCGGATTCGCGGTTCCATTTGCCCTCACCGTGTTAGCGCCGGTCGTCATCAACATCTTTTTCTTCCACGCGAACCTCGCGCCCGGCGGATTGCCGATCGCGATCGTCGTATGCCTCATCGAACTGTTCCTCGCGTGGAGCTATCGCTCAGCGTTCGCCAGCCTGTTCGCGTGATTGATCGCTTGGCGCGGCGATGCACCCAGGCATCGTCGCGAGGCGAGGTCGAACCACTCGAAGCCGGGCAGCCGCGCAATCGTCGAGTCGATCAGTGCGAGGCGGCCAGGACCACGCGCATCGCTGAATAAAGTGCGGCATACGTGGCGCATGTCGGAATCGCCGCGCACGGGGCTCCCGACCGGACTCCAGAATCGCCGCACCGCAAACGAGGTCAGGAGTTGCGCTGCGCGATCCTTGAGCCGGATTCGCGCCTGGTTGAAGTAGAAGGAAAAGTGACGGCGCTCGTCCTTGATGATTCGCGACAGCACCGTCGTCAACAGCGGATGCCGCGCGCGGTCGGCAAGCGCCTGGTAGCCGGTGAGCGTTGACAATTCGTTGATTGCGCCCCATGTCATGTGGATTGCAGGGAAATGCCGCGTGAGCCGCGACACGATTCGCGCGACTTTCTGCTCGAGGTGGTCGGCCGCCCTGCGCTGGCGGAGCTCAACGAAGCGCTGCTCGTCGATACTCGCCCCCTGGCTCTCGAGCAGCTTTGCGATCGTGCGCGAATGAAAAAATTCTTCATAGCCCCAGCACGACAGGAAAGCCGTGATCGCAGGGTCCTCGATGACCTGCGTCGAGAGCATCTCGCGCATGTAGACAATCGTGTGCAACTCGATGTCCATCATGTAACCGAGACAGAAGAGCGAATCGTCGTCGAGCCGCGGCCCGGGCGCGGACCAATCGAACAGTTCCGGACGCGTAGCGCCCGCAACTCGCAAATATTTATCAAGGTCGAAGCGTTCGCGATTCTCGACAACAGACAGGTTGTTCATGCCGAAGATACGAGCGCGCCAACCGCATGGATTGCTCAGCTTCCCTTCAGATACATCTCGCCGGTCGGCTTGCTCACGCCGTCTGCGGGTTCGAGCGTGACCGCCGTCGCGATCACGTGCTCGCCGGGCGGAGGAAGCTCGGCCTTGGCAACCACGCCGCCATCCGCCGCGGTGCCGAACAATCCCGCGGCAATGGGACCGCTCTCCTTGGTGATCCACCACAGCTCATAGGTCTTGCCCGACGGAGGCGACGGCAGGCCGCTGACTTGGATCATCGCGGCGTGGTTCGCAGCGCTGACCGCAACGATCGCCCGCGCATCGTGCGGCGCGGCTTTGAGCGGCGCGAGCCGCGTCAGCTGGAGATCGGGTTGCGTGAGGACCTTCTGGAGGCGCTGACGCTCGTCGAGCACGCGGCGAAAAATCGCGACCTCACCATGGGTCATGGAGAGGTCTGAGTGCAGGTTCGTGATCTCCTGGTTGAGCGATGCCAACTCCTGCGAGCGCTGCTGAGCGATGCTGCCGAGACGCGCCGATGTCACGAATGCGTAGATCGAGGCTGCCGCCGCAACGCCGGTCATCACCAGCGCTGCCGGACGCCATAACGTCGCGCGTCGCACGGCAGCCTGCCGGTTGCTGATCGGCGAAGCGGAGCGAACAGGATTCAGGCGCGCCTCGAGGCGATTCCATATGCGATCTTCGACCGCGGGCGCTTCCAGAGCCGTTGCGAGAGCGGCGGCGGTCTCGCGAAACTCGCGCAACTCGGCGCTGCACTCAGCGCATTCGCCAAGATGCTCGTCCAGTAGGCGCTGCTCATCGGCATCGAGCCGATCGAGCGCGGCCAGCGGCAGCAGATTTTTTATTTCCTCGTGCTCCACCGCTAATTGCCTCGGCCATGCGCAAGCGCCATGCGCATCTTGATCATCGCGCTCCGGATTCGAGTCTTCACCGTACCCAAGGGAATTCCGAGCTTCGTCGCGATCTCGGATTGCGACAGATCCGAATAGTACGCCATTTCGAGCGCGGTCTTCTCGTTGGACTCAAGTTGCGCGAGTGCAGCGCGCACAACAACGGCACGTTCCGCCAGATCGATATCGTCGCGAGGATCGGTGGTCTCCGCGGCGATATCGTTCGCCTCGGGTCGAAACTCGCGCGACTTGTTCGCGCGCAGGCGATCGATCGCGCGGCTGCGTCCGAGCGTGACGAGCCACACTGAAACGGAACCGCGTGCCGGATCGAACGTGCCCGCGCTGCGCCATGCCTGCCACAGCGCATCGGCGCCGATTTCCTCGGCGTCGGCGTCGTTGCCAACGATACGCCGCGCGAGCGCCACGAGCACCCTGCTGTAGCGCGCGCTGAGCGCCTTGAGCGCGTCAGCATCGCCACGCGCCATCGCGGCAACCAGCTCGCGGTCGGTCGGCTCAGGTTTTTGTCCGTTGGCCACTTCACCCAATCGAGATACGCGCGAAGAACGTTAACAGATTGGTATGAAGCCTGTTGCCCCGTAACTCAATAGCTCATCAACGAGGCGCGAGCGCCGCGAGTGCGTGAGTATCGGGCAGGATCGTCCGCTCCAGCGACGCGCCCTCCGACGGCACGGCGGTAATGCAGACATGTGTCGCGCCAGCGGCGTAGTGAGCATCGACGCGTTTGCGAATCGTATCCTCGTCGCCCCATGCGATCAGGCCATCGACCAGGCGATCGCTGCCGCCGTTTGCGAAATCCGCGTCGCCAAATCCCATCGTCCTGAAGCTCGCGAGATAGTTCGGCAGCGTCAGGTAGAACGCGAGCACCTTGCGCGCGGCGCTGCGAGCCTTCGCGGTATCTCGTTCGAGCAGCGCCACCTGCTGAACGCAAATCCATTTGTCTGCGCCGAGCGACTGGCGCATCTGTGCGGTTTTTTCCGGCGTGATGTAAACCGGGAAGGTGCCGTGAGTTTCCGCGGCCGCGAGCGCGAGCATCTTCGGCATCAGTGCGGCAATGACGATCGGCGGGTCGGACTTCGCGCGCGGTGCCGAGTAGGGAGCGGCCTTCATCCGCGCCAGGTAATCGCGCATGTAATCGACGGGCTTGGCGTATTTGATCCCGAGCTGCGCCATCATCGGACCGTGACTGACACCAACGCCAAGTATGAATCGATCAGGGTAAAGCTCGGTAAGAGTGCGTGCGGCGCCGATCATTGCGATCGGCTCGCGCTTCCAGACGTTCGCGATACCGGTGCCGACGACAATCTTCTCCGTGACGCTCAGGAGATGCGCCGCGAGCGCGAAGGGATCGCGGCCGAACGCCTCAGGAAACCAGAATGAGCTGTATCCAAGCCGCTCGACCTCGCGCACATACGCGGTGAGCTGAGCCCCGGTCATCGAATCAGTAAGCGCAAAAGCCCCCGCCGTTTTCAGATTCATCGATGTATTCCTCATCCCTCGGCGTCGTCCTTATCTATCGACTCGCAGTTAACCTCCGAATCTCGGGCAGGACTTCGCGGTTGAATAGCTGATCGTTGAGTGCGACGTGGAAGCATTCGATGCCCAGGTCGTGGAACTCGAGCATCCGTTCGACGATCGTTTGCGGGCGGCCTATAAGCCTGCTGGCGTAGCCTTCGTTGGTGTCGAGATGGGTCAGCGGATCGGCGTGCGAGCTCCACATTCCTTGCGCGCCGCCGGTGCGGGCTTTGCGCTGCTCGATGGTTTTGGGATCGATTGAGCTCAGCATCGCCGCGATGTCGCGGTCGGCGGCCGCATCGGTCTCGCGGCAGAGCGGGATCGCATAGAGGCCGAAGCGGACGCGGCGCGCGCGTTTTTCCGCTCGCGCACGAACGTCCCTGATAATCGCGCCGATCTTTTCGGGTGGCCCGCCGTTGAGAAACATCCAGTCAGAATGCGATGCGGCCATGTCGCGCGCGGTCTCGGACTGTCCGCCCTGCCATACCTCGAGCGCATCCGTTGACGGGCGCGGCTCGAGCCTGAGATTCGCAACGCGATAGTAGCGGCCCTCGTAGCTGAAATCGTCGCGCGACCACGCGCCGCGCAGGATGTCGATGAACTCGCGCGAGCGCACGTAGCGCTCGTCATGCTCGACCAGCTCGGCGCCGTACATCCCGAACTCGGCTTCGTGCCATCCAGAGGTCACGTTGATCGCCCATCGCCCGCCTGTGAGGCGGTCGATCGTTGCGCCCCACTTCGCAATCGGCGCGGGCATGAAGAATCCCGGATGAATCGCCGTAATCAACTTGATGCGTTGCGTGCGCGCCGCGTAGAAGGCGGTCATCGCGATACAATCATACGAAGATCCCTCGATTTCCTGCCCTGTGCCCCACCATCGTTGCGCCACGAGCAGGTAGTCGATTCCGAGCTGCTCCGCGGCGAGAACGGGCTTGAGCAGGAAGTTCTGCAGAGCGTCACCGCTCAGTTCCGGGATGAGCGGCTTCGCGCGCTCCCTCGCCAGATGCGTCAGCTTGGGCACACTCAGCGTGGTGGGAGCCCATGTGCAGGTGAGTATTTGATTGGCCATGATGCTTCGCCCCGCTTCGCGCATTCTATAACATGATGCGGGGCCAGAAGCGCACGCGCCCGAGCGAAAGGAGAATCTCATGCCGCACTGGTACGAAGACAATTCGCGATCGATCGGGCATACGCCGCTGGTGCGGCTCAACCGCGTTATCGATGGCGCACCGGCCACGGTGCTCGGCAAAGTCGAAGGGCGAAATCCCGCCTATTCCGTCAAATGCCGCATCGGCGCAGCGATGGTCTGGGATGCCGAGAAGCGCGGTCTGCTCGGACCGGGAAAAGAACTCGTCGAGCCGACCAGCGGCAACACCGGTATCGCGCTCTCGTTTGTCGCGGCGGCGCGGAAGATTCCACTCACGCTCACGATGCCCGAGACGATGAGCCTCGAGCGCCGCAAGTTGCTCCTCGCGTATGGCGCCAAGCTGGTGCTGACCGAAGGCGCGAAGGGGATGAGCGGCGCAATCGGCAAGGCTGAGGAGATCGTCGCATCCGATCCGAGCCGCTACATCCTGCTCCAGCAATTCAAAAATCCGGCGAATCCCGCGATTCACGAGGCAACGACCGGACCCGAAATCTGGAACGACACCGAAGGCGCGATCGACATTTTCGTTTCTGGCGTCGGCACCGGCGGCACAATCACCGGCGTCTCGCGTTACATCAAAAATACCCAGGGCAAGAAGATCGTCTCGGTCGCCGTCGAGCCGACCGCCAGCCCGGTACTGACACAGTTCCGCGCGGGCCAGCCGCTCAAGCCCGCGGGCCACAAGATTCAGGGAATCGGCGCGGGCTTCGTGCCCGACATTCTCGACATGTCGCTGGTCGATGAGATCGAGCAGGTCACGAACGAAGAAGCGATCGAATACGCGCGGCGCCTGACGCACGAAGAAGGCATCCTGTCTGGAATCTCATGCGGCGCCGCCGTCGCAGTCGCGGCGAGGATCGCGAAACGGCCCGCCAGCGCAGGCAAAACGATCGTGGTCGTGCTGCCGGATTCCGGCGAGCGATACCTCAGCACCGCGCTCTTCGACTAAAGCTGCCGGCGCTTCATTCGCGCGCGATTCTCTACGATACTGAGGGGATAGCCGCCTGCGTTGCGGCTTTCTCGATCCGGAGTGTTGATTTGAGCAGCGACAAACGCTCGCCGCACGGCGAAGCCATCACTTTATCCAGCGCGACCGAAGTAGAATTGTCGAAGGTCGAGCACCTCAAGCGCGCCAGCGACGGACTTTTCTACGTCAGGGCACCCGACGGCAGCCGCCACACTTTCCACTCCGAAATCGAGGCGATGAGCGCGCGCGAGGCCGAGACGATCAGCGAGCAGGCCAAGGAGCTGTCCAAGCACTTCGGCATCTACAAGCAGCGCATCCGCAACGAGAGCGGCAAGAAGACCGGCGACTTCGTTTTCATGGTGCGGCTCAAGAATCCCGCCGGCGGCGAGCTCACGCGCGAGCAATGGCTCGCGCTCGATGACGCTGCGGGGCGATACGGCGACGGCAGCCTGCGCCTGACCGCGCGCCAAGGCATCCAGTTTCATCATGTGCGCGGCGCGAATCTGGCCGCGATCATCCGCCATCTCAACGGCAAGTATCGCGACAGTGGCTATAAGTTAACGACACTCGGCGCTTGCGGCGACGTCAATCGCAACACGGTCGCGAGCCCGATCGACGATCTCGACGCCGAACTACCCCTCAATTCACGGACGATCGCGCACGAAGTTGCGCGCGAGCTGGCGCCGCGCACGTCATCCTACTACCGCGTCTTCCTGACTGACGAAGTTGGCACCCAGATCGCACCGCTCGACGCCGAGGAGCCGATTTATGGGCCACATTATCTGCCGCGCAAGTTCAAAATCGGTTTCGCGCATCCGCGCGACAACAGTATCGATCTGCTGACGCAGGATCTCGGGTTCATGCCGGTTATGAAGGGGCGCGAGATCATCGGCTACGACGTTTACAGCGGCGGCGGGATGGGCATGACGCACAACAATCCCGCGACAATGCCGCTGCTGGCGCTCCATCTCGGCCGCGTTCGTCGCGAGCAGATCCTCGACACGGTGCGCGCGATCGTGATCATGCAACGCGACAATGGCGAGCGAAAGAATCGCCGTGCGGCGCGCTGGAAGTACACGATGCGCCGGCTCGGCGTCGAGCAGGTGAAATCCGCGATGCGCCAGCATTTCAATATCGCGCTCGAAGACGCCGCGCCCGTGCCACTGCCGCCGGTGCGCGATCTCCTCGGATGGTATCCCGAGGCGGGCAATCGCGATCTGTTCTATGTCGGCGTGCACGTTCCGAGTGGCCGCCTGAAAGACGAGAGCGCGCGGTATCGCCAAGGCATCCGCGAAATCATCGAAGCGATTGATGGCGTTGGAGTGCGCGTGACTCCCAACCAGGATCTACTTCTCACGCATATTCCGGCCGCGCAGCGCGAATTCGTCCAGCGCGCGCTCGCCGACAATCGCATCGCATTCGGCGATCAGGTCGCGCCAATCGAGAAACTCGCGATGGCCTGTCCGGCCAAGCCGACTTGCGGTCTCGCGATGACGCATGCCGAGAGCGCGCTGCCGAGCTACCTGCGCGAGCTTGAAGGCGCCGGCCTTCGCAACGTTGATGTTCTGATTCGGATGGCAGGATGTCCGAACTCGTGCTCGCGTCCAACTACCGCCGAGATTGGAATCATCGGTTACGGCAAAAATGACTACGTCCTTTATGTCGGCGGCGCGCGCAATGGCAGCCGCCTGGCTCGCGTCCTTTATCCGCGCCTTGCCGAGAAGCAACTCATCGCCGCGCTGAAGGGCCTCACGCGCGGAATTCGCGATCGCAATCCCGAACGCCTGCCGGCGGGAGATTTTCTGCATCGGATGGAAGACGCCGCGCTCAAGGCATTGCCCGAGATGCCGGCGGAGTGAGGAAATCCGCGATGCCGCACACTGCTGACGTCAAAAAGATCCGCGGCTATCACGCTCACATCTACTACGACAAAAAGTCACGTCCGATAGCGGAGCGCATCCGGCGCGCCCTGCCCCGCCGCTTCGATGTTGAGTTGGGAAGATGGCGCGAGGAGCCGGTCGGGCCGCATCCGCAGTCGATGTACCAGGTGAAGTTCGCGCCGCAGGAATTTCCGCGGCTGGTGCCGTGGCTGATGCTGAATCGCGGCGGCCTCGCGATCCTCGTTCATCCTGAGACCGGCGACGATTACACCGATCACGCTTTCAACGCGCTGTGGCTCGGAGAGAAGCTGAAACTTCGCCTTGGAATTTTCGAGAGAAAAACGAAGAACTCACCACGAAGGGCACAAAGACACTAAGGAGTGAGTTCTTTGTTTTATGTCTTTGTACCGAGATTTTTCTCTCAAGATCGGCGCGGGTTCTCGAGCGAAAGCGAAATAACTCCCCGGACCCATCGCGCGTGGCGCTTGTCGCTCGGCACGACTAACCGCAGCGGCCCCTCGCGTGAATCGAGGCTCTTGCCATTGCGCCGATCGGCGACGATCACATCGAGATCGCCGATTCCCGGATCGAGATCGGCGAGCGCGAACGCGACCCGGTAGCCATCGAAGCCGCGCGCGATCACGCACAGCGTCAGCTTCGCGCCCTTGAGCTCTTTGCCGAGCGGCGCTCCGGCGCGCCGCAGCAATTCGATAACCGAAACGCCGTCGTAAGTGGCTGACGCGCCGGCTTCGTCGGTAACGCTCACGCTATGGCGCGGCAGAGCTGCGAGCTCGCCCGCGCCTAGTTCCAGACGATTCGGGACCGCGCCATCGATTTGAAGCGCGACGGCCGGCGAGGTCTGTGCATCTGCGCAGCGCGTCGCGAGGAGCACCGCGGCGACGATCATGAGCATCGCCGCGCGGATCACGCGCTGCCACTTCAACCCGTCGTTCACTTCTCGATCATTACCTCGGTCGCTTTGATGACGGCGGTGACCTTGTCGCCCTTCTTGAGGCCCATCTCTTCGGCGCTCCGTTTGGTGATCACGCCCTCGACGATGTTGTCGCCGACCTTGACGGTGACGAGTGCCGTCACTGTGCCGAGCAGAACTTCGGTGACTTCGCCCTTGAGATGATTGCGCGCGCTCAGTGCCATAGTCGTTTCCTCTCCCGGTGCTCTAAGCCAGAATCGTTGTCACTGCGCTTGGATGATGGCATAGCATTGAGGTGATGCAAGCCTCGACTCAAGTCGTAACGAAACCCAAAATAGCAACGATCTGTCTAGCTGTCGCCCTGCTTCTGCTGACGCCTGGTCAGAGCCCGCGCGCCGATGCCGGCGAAATCACCATCGCGGCGGCGGCCGACCTGACGTTCGTATTCAAGGATCTCGGCGCGCGCTTCCAGAAGGACACCGGCAACAAGGTGAAGATCGCGTACGGCTCGTCGGGCAATTTCTTTTCGCAGATCAAAAACGGTGCGCCATTCGATATGTTCTTCTCCGCCGACGTGGCCTTTCCTGAGAAGCTTCAGGCTGCGGGTCTGACCGAGCCAGGCACGCTCTACGAATATGCGACCGGCAAACTCGTGATCTGGGTGCCGACGAATTCCAAGCTCGATCTGAGCAAGGGGCTGAAGGCGCTGCTCGATCCATCGATCTCAAAAATCGCCATCGCCAATCCCGTGCACGCGCCATATGGAGCCGCCGCCGTCGCGGCGCTCAAGCATGATGGCCTCTACGATCAGGTGAAGAGCAAATTCGTATTGGGCGAGAATATCTCGCAGACTGCGCAGTTCGTCGAGTCCGGCAACGCCGATGTCGGAATCCTGGCGCTGTCGCTCGCGCTCGCTCCGGCAATGAAGGACAGGGGGCGCTTTGTCGAAGTCCCGACCAGCGACTATCCGCCCATCGTCCAGGCCGTCGTCATCATCAAGGCCGCGCGTAACAAGGAGTTAGCGAAGCAGTTCCTGCAATATCTCAAGAGCCCGGGTACCGTCGCGCTCATGAGCCAGTACGGTTTCATCCCGCCGGCCGGGGCCGCGGGCGCCTCGAACTGACATGATCGAGTGGGGTGCGATATTCCTGACACTGAAGCTCGCGGTCGTCGTATGCAGCGTGCTGCTCCTGATCGGGATGCCGATCGCGACGTGGCTCAGCTTCTCGCGCTGGCGCCTCAAGTTCCTGGTCGAGTCGGTTGTCGCGCTGCCTCTGGTGCTGCCGCCCACGGTACTGGGCTTCTACGTGCTGGTAGCGCTCGGCTCGACGAGTCCGATCGGCCGATGGTATCGCGAGTTCACCGGCCATGGCCTCGCGTTCACGTTTGAGGGCCTCGCGATCGCGTCGGTAATCTACAGCCTGCCGTTCGCAGTTCAGCCAATGGTCGCCGGGTTCTCGCAGGTGGATCCGACGCTGATCAACGCCTCGGCGATCCTGGGTGCATCGCGCCTGAAGACATTTTTCCGTATCGTGCTGCCGCTTTCGATAAGCGGCGTCGTGACCGGCGTGGTGTTGAGTTTCGCGCACACGCTGGGCGAGTTCGGCGTCGTGCTGATGGTGGGCGGCAACATCCCCGGAATCACCAAGACCGTGTCGATTGCGATCTATGACAACGTGCAGGCGTTGCACTATGCCGCGGCGAATCAGATGGCGCTGCTGCTGATGGCGTTCTCGTTCATCACGTTGTCAATCACCTACGCCGTGAACCGCAGGGTCTGGGCCGTATGGCCGCTGCATCGCTAGACGCCGCAAAGGGTACTATCCTGCGCGACGTGTCCGCCGAGAAAATTGTGCCGCGATCTGGATCAACGCTCCGCGCGCGAATCGTTCGCAACGCTGCGAGCGGTTTTGCGCTCGATGCGGATTTCGAAATTCCGGCCGGCTTCACGATGCTGCTGGGGCCGTCAGGCGGCGGCAAAACTACGATCCTCAATTGCATCGCAGGCCTGGTGCGTCCCGACGCGGGCCGTATCGAGCTGGATTCGCGACTCTTCTTCGATTCGGCGTCGGGCGTCGATCTGCCGGTTGCCGAGCGCCGTGTCGGCTATCTCTTTCAGACGCTCGCGCTCTTTCCGCATCTGACGATCGAGCAGAACGTCGCCTATGGAATCGCAAAACTGCCAGCGGCAGAGAGGCGGGCGCGGATCGACGCCACGCTCAGCTCGTTTCGCATCACGCATCTGCTGAAAAGTAAGCCTGGCGAAATTTCCGGCGGTGAGCGCCAGCGCGCGGCGCTCGCGCGCTCGCTCGTCACTGATCCAACGATCATGCTCTTCGACGAACCGCTGACCGCGCTCGACAATGCGACGAAATCCGACATCATCAACGATTTGCGCAAATGGAACGCCGAGCATCGCATCCCGATTCTTTACGTCACCCATTCTCCCGACGAGGCATTCGCGCTGGGCGAGCGCGTCGTCGTGATTCAGGCGGGCCGGGTGATCGCGCGCGGAATGCCGCACGAAGTGCTGAGCGCGCCGCGTCACGAAACGATTGCGCAAATCGTCGGATTCGAGAACGTGTTCGACGCCGTCGTGCTGGCGCATGACGAGCGGCAGGGAACGATGCTGTGCCGGCTCGGCAGCGACGGGCGCGAACTCGAGGTGCCGCTGACGCGCGACGCGATCGGAGCGCCGGTGCGCATCGCGATCCGCGCCGGCGACATCATCATCAGCGCCGAGCGGCCGCATGGACTCAGCGCGCGTAACTCATTCAAAGGCCGCGTCATCGAAGTTCGGCACGAAGGCGTTCGCGTCGTCGTGATAGTTGAGGCTGGCGTGCGATTCGAGATTCACGTCACGCCGAGTGCGTGCGACGAGCTCGGCCTCGAGGGGGGCAAGCCGGTGTGGCTCGTGATCAAGAGCTATTCGTGCAATCTGGTGGCAACTGGCGACGGCGGGTCGTAAGTGCGAGGCTCGAATCGAGCCCGGGTCGCTTCGATGCTCGCCTTCGTTGCGATCGCATGGCTGGTTGCGAACACTGTTGCGGAGAGACGGAGTTTTGCGGAAATGAACTCACCTGAAATCGCGCTTCCCGGACTCGAATGGTTCAACGTGAAGGCGCCCTTCACGATCGCGAGCCTGCGCGGCCGCGTGGTGATTCTCGACTTCTGGACCGAGGGCTGCATCAACTGCATCCAGATCATTCCGACACTGCGGCGCATCGAGGAAAAGTATCCCGACCAGGTCGTCGTGATCGGAGTTCACTCACCGAAGTTCGCCAACGAGA
>DATJMX010000084.1 GCA_035508495.1 Candidatus Binataceae bacterium | reverse complement strand
CTGGCACCCCCACCCCACTATGTTTTTCAGATCTTCAGAACAAACGCAGTCAGCCTACTGCGGATTCGCTACCTTCAACAATTGCTTGCCGAAGTTGGCGCCGGTGAAGAGGCGGATGATTGTTTTGGGGGCGTTTTCGAGGCCTTCCGCCAAATCGATCTTGTTGATGATCTTGCCTTCGGCCAGCCACTTCGACATGTCGGCGATTGCCTGCGGGAATTTGTCCGAGAAGTGGAAGACCAGGAAGCCCTCCATCCGCGCGTTCTGGAAGAGCAGGTTGAAGTAGTTCTTCGGCGGATGCGCCGCGATGCCCGCTGCTTCGTTGTACTGCGAGATCGCGCCGCAGAGTACGACGCGAGCCCGGAACGCGAGACGCATCAGCACGAGGTCGAGGATCTCGCCGCCGACGTTATCAAAATAGATGTCGATGCCTTTCGGGCAGGTCCGCGCCAGCGCATCGCCGACGTTTTCATTCTTGTAATCGATCGCGGCGTCGAAGCCTGCTTCCGCCGTGAGCCATTTGCACTTCTCGGGGCCGCCCGCGATTCCAACCACGCGGCATCCTTTGATCTTCGCGATCATGCCGACGACGGAGCCGGTCGCGCCCGCGGCACCTGATACGACGACGGTCTCGCCTGCCTTGGGTAGACCGCAATCGAGAAGGCCGACATATGCGGTCAAGCCCGTGGTGCCGAGCAGCGACAGCGCGAGGAGCGGATCGGTGCCCGCGGGCAGCTTCTGCAAGCCCATGATGCCGGCGCCGCTCGTGATGGTGTAATCCTCCCATCCGAAGAGGCCCTGCACGAGGTCGCCCTTGGCGAATCCGTCGCGCTTGCTCTCGACGACCTGGCCGACGGTGCCGGCTTTCATCGGCTCGCCGATTGGAATCGCAGGCATGTAGGTATCCATCGACATCCATCCGCGCTGCGTCGGATCGAACGAGAAGGCGAGGTTGCGCACCAGCAGCTCGCCGTCCTTGAGCGCGCGCGTCGCGGTTTCATTCCACTTGAAGTCGCTTTCCTTGATCATGCCCTGCGGACGGGCCGCGAGCAGCCATTGGCGATTTCTGAGTTCTGCCATGATCGAAACCTCACTCGAAGTTGTCGTGTTCGGGGATTATCTGATCAAGCGAAACCAGACAAGCAGCGTCAGTCGGAAGTGTCGCGCGCGAATACCACAACGCCGTTGGCCGGGATGACGACCGATGCTGACGCGGGCAGGCCGTGCATCGGACCGCCTGACGCCGTGATCGCGCCGCCGTTGCCGGCAGCTTCAGGGTTCGGGAAGTTGTCATAGACGTCGCTATTGAAGACTTCGAGCCACTGGCCGCCGCTCGGAAATCCGATTTCGTAGCCCCACCATGTCGATTCGCTGAGTGTCGCGACCACGACGACATCGAGGCCCGCGCCGGGAATCCAGCGCTGGTACGCGATGACGCGATTCTGATCGTGAACGTGAAAGACGTTGATCGCATCGCCCCGCAGGGCCTGGTGATTCCATCTGAGGCGAATCAAGTCCTGCGTGAAGCACAGGAAATCGTTCTTCGGCTTGTCGGCGGTGCTCGCGCCCGGCCATGAGATGAGATTGGCGCTGGCAGTCGGATCGTCGCTCCACGGCTGGCTCTCGAGAAACTCCTGGCCCATGAAGATCTGTGGGATTCCCGGCGCGGTCAGCAGCAGTGCCAGCGCGACGCGCGAGCGGCTGCGCGCATACCACGACAGCGGATCGCTGCTGTCGGCGAGCATCGGGATGCGCGGGTCTCTGCCGACGTACACCACATCGTGATTTTCGACGCACGGTACCGCCTGCCATGCATGCGCGACGTTGTAGGGAAACAGATTCGCCGCGACCGAATCGAGATCGATGCTCGCGTTGGCTCCAGCCGAAGCCTGGGCGATGGCGGCGCGCACCGCGAGGCGCAGGCCGTCGTGCTGGGTGACATCGAAGCCCGCGCCGCCGTTCGCGACCGGCGTTACGATGCTGCCATCGACAGGCCAGTGCTCGGCGTTCTGAATTGCGCGCGGCCGCATGTACCTGACGGTGCCGGTGATATTGCAACAGAACTCCCATCCGGAGCTGCCGCCGAGCTGGAGCAGCGCGCTTACCTCGTCGTAGCGAAATCCGTCAACGTGGAACTCGTCGAGATAGAATCCCGCGCTGTTGATCACGAACTCGCTCACATCTTGATTCCAGAGCGCGAACGCGAGGCCGCCCGCCCATCCCATGTTGGTGAAATAGAGGCTCTGGTTGTTGTCGCCATTGGCGGCGCGATCCCAGAAGTAGAGGCTCTGGTCGTCGCCTTCGAAACCGCCGGCGTGGTTGTAGACGACGTCGAACACCACCGCGATTCCATTAAGATGGCACAGGTCAACCATCGCCTTGAGCTGCGCTGGCGCGGTGCTGATATCGGCGAGCGTCATCGGCGCCAGTCCCTTCGCCGCGAGCATCTGGTTGATCGTCGCGAGGTAGCCGGCGAGCGCGTTCTCATCGGTCACGATGTAGGGCGTGTCGGGCGAGAAGTAGTCGGCGCCGTTGTAGCCCTGCGACGGCTGCGTCTCGAGCTCGTCGATCGGCAACGGCTGAAGCACGTTGATGCCGAGCGCGACGAGGTAGTCAATCTTGCCTATGACATCGAGAAAGGTTGACGCCGCGCCGGGCGAGGCAGGCGCGTATGTCCCGACGTGAAGCTGATAAACGATCATGTTGGAGAAATCGGGCGTCACGAAATCGGCATCGTGCCACGGATACGCGGTCGCGCTGCGCATCACGCAACTGCAGGTCGGGAACGGCGAGTCGAGCGCCATCTCGCGCGCGTAGGGATCGCGCTTGTAGCCCTGCGAGCCCGCGCCGATGACGTAGAAGTGATACGGATCGCCGTCGCCCGCCGCGTCGATGAAGCCGGTCCAGTAGCCGTGACCGTCGGACATCATCAGCAAGTCGTCGGTCTCACCGGTCATTGCGACGCCGCCGAAGGTGCCGTTGACGTATACCGCCGTCGCGCGCGGCGCCCAGCATCGAAAGGTCGCGCCGCCGGCGACGAGGTTCGCGCCCATCGGAGTGTCGGCCGTGATATTCGCTTGCGACATCATGAGCGCGATCTTCGCCGTGCGCCGCGGCTATTGCCAGCGAAAATAAAGTGGCGGTAGAGATACTCCTGACTCACAGAGGAGGACTGACACGATGAGCGAGGCAGTCACTCAAAACCGCATCCCGACGGCGGACGAATTGGGATTCGATCCGGCGGCCTTGCGCGAGAAGTATGCGGCGGAACGCACGAAACGCCTGCGCGCCGACGCAAACAGCCAGTATCGGGAAATCAGCGGACAGTTTTCTCATTTCAACGAGGATCCATACGCCGAGCCCGTCCAGCGCCAGGCTCTCAGCGAAGACCTCGATGCGGTTGTGATAGGCGGCGGCTTCGGCGGGATGCTGGCTGCGGTGCGGCTGCAGGAGGCCGGCATCAGCAATATCCGCATAATCGAGAAAGCGGGCGACTTCGGCGGCACCTGGTATTGGAATCGCTACCCGGGTGCGCAATGCGACGTCGAAGGCTACCTCTATCTGCCCCTGCTCGAGGAGACCGGCTACATCCCGAAGGAAAGATATTCGTTTGCGCCCGAGATCTTCGCGCACGCGCAGCGAATCGGAAAGCAATTCCATCTTTATGAGAAGGCATGCTTTCAGACGCGGGTGACCGAGGCGCGCTGGGACGACGAAGCAGGGCGCTGGACAGTGGCAACCGATCGCGGCGACGAGTTCAGAGCGCGCTTCATGATCATGTCGAGTGGACCGCTCAACAAGCCGAAGTTGCCGGGGATCCCCGGAATCGAAAATTTCAAAGGCCACACCTTCCACACCAGCCGCTGGGATTACGACTATACCGGCGGCGATACGACGGGCGGGCAGCACAAGCTCGGTAACAAACGGGTCGGAATCATCGGGACCGGAGCGACGGCGATCCAATGCATCCCGCATCTGGGACAGCACGCGGAGCAGCTCTACGTCTTTCAGCGCACGCCGTCATCGGTCGACGAGCGCAACAACACTCCGACCGATCCCGCGTGGGCCAAGAAGCTGAAGCCCGGATGGCAGGAGTATCGCAATCGCAATTTCACCGCGCTGCTCGATGGAGTCGAGCTCGAAAAGGACGAGGTCCGCGACAAATGGACCAGTCCGCTGAAAAAGCTGGGCGAGTTGATCTCGAGCCGCAGCAACTCGGATCTATCGGCCGATGAAAGAGCGGCGCTCGCCGAGATCGCCGACTTTCAGAAGATGAACGACATCCGCAAGCGCGTCGCGCAGACGGTCAAGGATGCGCAGACTGCCGAGGCGCTCCAGCCGTGGTTCGGTCAGTGGTGCAAGCGGCCCACGTTCAACGATGAGTACCTCGATACATTCAATCTGCCCAACGTGAAGCTGGTCGATACAAAGGGCAAGGGCGTCGATCGCGTGACCGAACATGGCGTGGTGGTTGACGGCGTGGAGTACGAAGTCGATTGCATCGTGTTCGCGACCGGTTTCGAGGTCGGCACTGCTTACACGCGGCGCGCCGAGTTCGCGATGCAGGGGCGCGACGGAGTTTCGCTCGCTGACTACTGGTCAAACGGGATGCGCACGTTTCATGGCTTCCTTAGCCACGGTTTTCCAAATTGCTTCCACATGGGGCTCACGCAGACGGGACTCACCGCGAATTTCACCTACATGCTGAACAAGCAGGCGCATCACATTGCGCAACTGATCACAGAGGTTAATCGGCGAAACGCGAAATCGATCGAGCCTACCCAGGAAGCGGAAGCCGAGTGGGTGCGCATCGTGAACGGCACCAACTCGATGACGAAGTATCAGAGCGTGTGCACGCCCGGTTATTACAATGGCGAGGGCACGGGCGAGGGCGGTTTCCTGTCGGCAACTTATCCGGACGGTGCGCTCGCGTTTTTCGATCTGATCGCAAAATGGAGAGAGAAGGGCGAGCTCGAAGGGCTGATCGTGAAGTGACGTGACGGGCTTCGGGCGGTGTCGGCGTGACTTCAGAGCGCAACGCTCAGAACCCTCACCTGCCGGACGCGCGCGGAGCGCCCGGAGCGGCGCCTGCACCATTGAGGAGCGCCTCGCGATCACAAAATCGGTACCGGCTGCGCGTGGGCGCAGCGGTTCGAGATTCTTCGGCGCGTTCGCGATGCTCACTTGCTCGGAATGAGGGAAGGCGCAGATTTGAAAGGGGCTCGGGCGGATTCGCTTCGCGAATCAGACCGCCCTTCACGCGCTCCTGAGAAAACGCCTCTCCCGTTAAGTCGCGGGAGAGGCGTTTTTCAGAATTCTACTTGGTGATTGCGCCGCGGCTCTTGAGGTTCGCGAGATCGGAGTCGCTGAAGCCCCAGTCGCGGAGCGCTGCCTCGGTATGCTCACCCGGTTTCGCTGGCGGGCACTGGATTGCGCTCGGAGTGCGGCTGAAGCGCGGCGCGGGGCCCGGCTGCAACACGCCGTCGCGATCGACGAAGGTGCTGCGATGCTTGTTGTGCGGATGGTGCGGGGCCTCGTCCATACTCAGCACGGGCGCGAAGCAGACGTCGCTGCCCTCCATGATCTCGCACCATTCGTCGCGCGTTTTGGAGCGGAAGACTTCCTTCAGCTTGTCCTTCATCGCGGGCCACGCGTTGCGATCGTTCTGGCGCGGCAGCTCGACGCCCTTCAGGCCCGACAGGCGCAACAGCTCCTCGTAGAACTTTGCTTCGATCGATCCGATCGAGACGTACTTGCCGTCCTTGGTCTCGTAGACTTCGTAGTAGTGCGCCCCGGTATCGAGGATGTTGTCGCCGCGCTTCTCGTTCCAGAAGCCTGAGGCGCGCATCCCGTAGGTCGCCGTCATCAGCGACGCCGCGCCATCGACCATCGCCGCGTCAACGACCTGGCCCTTTCCCGACTTCTGCGCTTCGAGCATCCCGGCGACGATTCCGAGCGCGAGGTAGAGCGCGCCGCCGCCGAAATCGCCAACGAGGTTGAGCGGCGGCACGGGCACATCGCCGCGGCGGCCGATCGAATGAAGCGCGCCGGAGAGCGCGATGTAATTGATATCGTGGCCGGCGGCATGCGCCATCGGACCTTCCTGGCCCCATCCCGTCATGCGGCCATAGATGATCTTAGGATTGCGCTTGAGACAATGGTCGGGGCCGAGGCCGAGGCGCTCGGTGACGCCGGGACGAAAGCCTTCGATGAGCGCGTCGGCGCGCTCGACCATCTTGAGCACGGCCTCGATCGCCTCGGGCTTCTTGAGATCGAGCGCGATCGATCGGCGTCCGCGATTGAGCAGGCTGTACTTGGTGTCCATGCCGATGCCGAGGCCGGCGTCGGCCAGGCGATCGATGCGAATAACGTCGGCGCCCATGTCGGACAGCAGCATCGCGCACATCGGTCCGGGTCCGATGCCTGCGAGCTCGATGACGCGATAACCTGAAAGAACTCCCATTTCGATTTCCCCTGTCGCGATCGAGTTGGCCGCATCGCGAGTCCAAGCTGCACAGTGCAGACTCCGCTCAAGAAGCGACCGATACGCGAGCTTTCGTTATCTGAAATGCGGGCGCACAAATCAACCGAGGCGCGCACAGATGAACATTCATTAAGGATGAAGCTTGAGATTCATTAAGGGTGAGAAGTAAGAAATTTCGGCTAGTGCCGCGATCGCTGCACCGCAGTTCGGAAGCTCGAAAACCCTTATAAAACGGCGGAAACTGCTTGGCACCGATTTCGTATTAGTGATCAGAGAAAGGACGCTGGTTGGCGTCCACGGATGCTGGCGCTGCGGTTCATCGAGCCTGCAAACGGACCCTCCGCTCCGACCTACATTCCCTCGTCAACTGGCGATAAAGCCATGAAGCTAAAATCGATCGCGATAGTCGCGTTGGCGGTGGGTATGTTCGGGCTTGCCGGATGCTACGACGTTGGCCCGGGATACGGATACGGCGGTGGCTACGGCGGCGGATATCCAAGCTACGCTTACTCGGAGCCGCTCTATGGCGGTGGATATTATCCCGGCGGGTTGTATGGCGCCGGCTATCCTGGCTATTACGGCGGTTACTGGAATCACGGCTGGGATGGCGGTTGGGGCCATAGCGGATGGGATCATGACCACTGGTATCCGCAGCATGGCGGCTTCGTCGCGCACAATTTCGGCGCGCCAGCATACAACCACGGATTTGCGGTGGCCCATAACGAAGGCTTTCGCGGCGGTGCCGGATTCAACGGCGGATTCCATGGCGGTGGCGTTAACAGCGGAATCCACGGTGGTGGTTTCAATGGGAGCTTCCACGGCGGAGGCGGTGGCTTTCACGGCGGCGGTGGCGGATCCCACGGTGGCGGCGGTGGCATGCACGGTGGCGGAGCGAGCGGCGGCCATGGCGGGCATCGCTGAGCTCGGCCAGTCAGCATCCCGAGCGTAATCACTGAACGTGAAAGTGCGAGCGTGGCGTCAGCAACGACGCCGCGCTCGTCTGCCATTGTGAATTCGATACAACTGCTAGTAGAAGTCCCTATACTTTCTGTATAATTACAATTTGTAGAGAAACTTTACATTGCCGCCAACCGCATGTTACCTGCTCGCGTGAGGCCGCAGGCCTCAATCACGCTGGCCTGCCGCAACCGAGGAGCCGAGCCCATGCGCAAAATAGCTTTCTTGACGATCTTACTTGCGATGCCGATGATGGCGGGCCGCGCCCATGCGCTTTCTCTCGCCTCGCCGATCCTGGGCATGAATGGCCAACCTTTGCAGGGCACTTACGTATGCAAGGGCCAGGGCCACACTCAAACCGGACAGCCGACCGGTATTTACATCGTGCTTCGCACCGACGGAACCAATGTCACCGGCGGCGAGCTTGGCGAACACGTCAACACCGTGTTCTGCAATTTCACCATTGCGTCTGATTCGTCGATGAGCGTTGATGCCGAAGACGTCGGTCATTTGAGTCTCGACCTCAAACCGGCGGCTCCCGCCCCCAGCGCTCCTTCGCTCCCGCTCATACCGCTGCTTACGGGATGCAGGCAGATGACCGACACTTTCGAGTTTACCGGGCTCAACCACGGCAACACCCAGGTCGAAATCTCGGAAACCGACAGCCCCGTCGAAGCTGGCGGTCTATGCCGCCTCGTATCGCCCGCGTTCTGACAGGTTGGCGCTCAAGGTGAAGATCAGCCGGCGGAAATTCATCGGTCTCGCGGCCGCGGTGGCGTTGCTGCCGGCCGAGCTGCTGGCCTCGAAGGGCAGCTCGTTGCGGGGCGAGACGCTGCGCGCAGAATGCGCCGGGAAAGATCCTGGCAAGAAGATCTCGCGCCGGCTGTTCGTCGATGAGAGTGGCGGCGCGTCTGACCGATTTCGCCTGGCCGGGTGTGTCGTTGTCAACGCGGCATCGAGCAAGAAGCTCAAACTGCTGCTGCAGCAAAACCTTGGTGACGCGCCGGAGCTGAAATGGCACAAGGTGACGAGCCGTAACGCTGAAGTATACAAAGCGGTAGCCGATGCGATCCTGTTCGCGCTGCATCGCGGCCAAATCGACTTCAGATATTCGAAGCTGGCTTCGTCAGACGCGAATTGGCGAAATTCCCGCACCGACATTGGCTATAGCAGCGCGACTGAACTACTGATGCGGCATTATGCAGTCGAATCGCGAGATACGCAGAAACTCTATATCTATCCGCAGCGGCGACGCGCCGCGGGCTCGATGCTGGCTCTGCGGCAGGACCTCAACCGATTTGCCTCGAACGGTCGTCAAGTCAGATCACCCGTCAGATTGATTGAGTATCGGGATTCGATCAGCTCGGTGCCAAGTCAGGTGGTGGATTTTCTAGTGGGAGCGCTCGCGTACAGCAGTAACGTGCGAGTGCCGAACGCGATCGGTGCATCCGGAAAGCAGCGTCTGGCCGAGTATATCTCGGCTAGAATCCCATCCTCAGCCCGCGTTTCCTGAGATTGTCAGCGTCCCGCGTGAAAGTTGACCCACTTTGAGCCGGGGTCTCGAGCGCACCCGTGCGGCTGGAAAGCTCATCGCCCGGAAATCGAAGGATCAACGGCCAGCGAGTCACTTACTCCACGTGACGCGTTCAACACGCAGTACGTCGCGACACGTGCTCCCTGAAGGATCGCGAAGCACTACACGAGCATCGACGGGAAGGTCTCGCCGATGCCACATTTGATCCTTGTCCACTCTTTGTTGAGAGGCCCACCGCGCGGGTTTGCGCTCCTTTCCAAACCAGATGGATGTCGCAGTTAAATCGGTGTTGAATGATTCGTCCTGGTTTCTTTGAATCACTATCGACCAGATCGGAGCGAGTACGATGGATGATCTACCCGAACACGTGCTGAAGAACCGCGCGAAGTGGGACCGCTGGGCGCAAGAATACGTCGCACCCGGCGAAAGCGCCTGGGCCAGGGACACTCCTGTGTGGGGCATATGGCAGGTCCCGGAGTTCGACGTCGGCATGTTTCCCAAGGACCTGATCGGAAAGGATGCGATCGAACTCGGATGCGGCACCGCCTACGTCTCGGCGTGGCTCGCCCGGCGAGGCGCACGCGTAGTAGGGATCGACAACTCGGAGGCGCAGCTCGTCACGGCTCGCCGCCTGCAACATCAACACGGTCTCGACTTCCCGCTTATTCATGGCAACGCTGAAAGCGTCCCATATCCGGATGCGAGTTTCGACTTGGCCATCTCCGAGTATGGCGCTTGTCTTTGGGCAGATCCGCAGCGCTGGGTTGCCGAGGCTGCGCGCCTTCTGCGTCCAGATGGTCAGTTGATCTTCCTGACCAACTCGTTCCTTCTGATGTTGTGTGTGCCGGCCGAGGAGGGTATGGCTGCGACCGATCGACTGCTGCGTCCAGCGTTCGGGATGTATCGGGTCGAGTGGCCCGGCGATCAGGGCGTTGAGTTTCACCTGTCACACGGCGACTGGGTTCGAATGTTGAGGCGTTCGGGGTTCGAGGTTGAGGACATGGTCGAGATCCGGCCTCCAGCCGGAGCCACGTCGCGTTATCCCTTCGTTACCGCCGAGTGGGCGCGTCACTGGCCATGTGAAGAGGTTTGGAAGGCTCGCAAGCGGGCCTGACAAACCTGGAGTCCCACACCGGACGCGCGCTGCGCGCGCGGCGACCTCTCCCTGGTCAGGGAGAGGGATTTCGGAGCCAGAAATGCGGTTTTCGCGATGCTCGGACGACCGTCAAATCGCGACGGATCGCGTTCCTCTGCGATCATGGACGGATATTCACGAAGATCAATTTCAAGGAGTCTGAAATGAAAGGCGGGCGCTGACCCCAGTCAGGCGCCCGTCGGCTTCCGGCCAGTCCAACCCCGGCCGGACTGGTCGGACAATCGATTCCTACTGCTATTCCGATGCGGAAGTTCGGTATCGACTGCTAGTAGCTAAATACTACAGTCGAGGCTGACTTGCAAACGCAATAGTCAATCGTCCGAGTAATTATTCGTGCCGCTTGGCCGCGCATATCGCTTAGTAGCCGCCGTAGCCGTAACGGTAATAGCGCTCCTGTTGGTTGCCGTAGATGTAACCGGCGCCCGCACCCGCCAGACCACCGACCGCCGCGCCTACTCCGGGACTGCCAACTGCGGAACCGACCAGCGCGCCACCGCCGGCGCCTACCGCACCGCCAATCAAGGTATCTCTCGCGGCCGGCGACATCGGAGGCCCATAGCATCCCGCGAGCCCAAGCGAAGCCGCGATTACCAGTGCGCCTGCCACGCGTCGGCACAGCTTCGCGAACTTTGGCTGCTTATTCATCATTCTGTCGCCTGAAGTCTTCTCCGTATTGATCGTGTTCATTGCCGCATCTCCCAATCCATATACGAAATGACCGACCAGTCGGTTACCGATGCGCGCGCGGCCCGAAACTGAAGTTTCGTTTAGAGAATGAGGCCGCTTCGGCGCGACACCGGCACGACCGATGCTGAATCTGAGAAGGGATAGTGAAGTATGTCGAGCTGACCTTGAAGGCACGAAAAAAATGTTCAGAGAATTCGAGCTTACCTTGATCCTCGGATGTATCTACGCGATCGCGTTCTGCGCCTACGCGATGTCGCGCAAGAACTAAGCGTCTCCACGCGGGACACGATTCGGGACACTGCCTTTCACCGGCGATGTGAAAAGCAGACGCCGCTTCGATTGTCCCTCCAAGCGATGATGCGCTAGGTTCTGGCGCCAGTCGCGAGCGGGGCTGGCTCGCAAAGTCGAGAAGAATCGGCATCGCGCAGTGAGTGAATTCGCCGAACCTGTAAGACATCGTCAGTTCTTCATTTCCGATGGGCGTCCGCTCTACGGCGTGATACGTCGCTGGGCGTCCGCCGATGCGCCCGTGATCGTCTATTGCCACGGCTTGGCGCAGGAGCAGTTGTTCAACTGGCGCGCGGAGGTGCTGGGCGCCGACATCCTCGCGCGCCGCGGCTATTCGACATTTTCGTACCATGCGCGCGCGCACGGCGATTCAGCCGGAGAGTTCGCCGAGCTCGATTTCGACGGACTGGTTGACGACGCGATGGCTGCTGCCGATCGTGCGATCGCGGAAACCGGCGCCACGCGAATCGTATGGGTGGGAATCCGCTTCGGCGCACTCGTCGCGGCGACTGCGATTCAGCGCCGCAACGATACTGCGGCGCTCGCGCTCTGGGAGCCGGTTCACAACGCGCGGGATTATTTCCGGATGCTGATGCGCCGCGTGCTGTTCTTCGAGGTCTCGCGCGGGCGGCGTCCGCCGCTCACCGCCGAGCAGATGGTCGATGAGCTCAATCACGGCCGCGCAGTGTCCCTGCTCGGTTTCGATCTTCATCCGAAGTTCTATGCGAGCGCGGTCCTGGCGAACCTCGCGCGCGCTCTCGAAGGATGGTCGCGGCCGACGCTGCTGGCGCAGATTCAGCGCCGCTCGTCGCTGGCAATGGAGCATCACGCGCTGCAGGCGATGCTGGAGCGGCAGGGCGCGACGGTCACAACGATTCAGTTCGACGAGGAACCGGTCTGGGACAATGGCTTCGAGTCGTGGGGCACGCTCGATAATCTTTCGCGCCGGATGGGAGACTGGCTCGATGGACTGGTCTGAGAGCCCCGCGATCGCTGCACGCGCTCGCGCGGAGGAGCCGGTTGAATTTGCCGGAGCGTTGGGGCGGCTCTGCGGTATCTTCACACCAGCTGCGCCCGCGGCATCTGCGGACAGCCGCTGCGTTATCTTTCCGGCCCGGCCGCGGTTCGCATTTCGGCGGATGCCGGTTCTCGCGTCACGAATTCTTGCTGCATCCGGATTTGCGGCGATGCGATTCGATCTCGCCGGCAGCGGTGAGAGCGACGGACCGAGCGAAATCGACAGCCGGCACAATCCGCACGGCGCGGATATGCTCGCCGCGATCGAATATCTGCGCGCATCGCGCGGCTTCGCGCGCTTTGTAGTGATTGGCTATTGCCTCGACGCGCTGTGCGCGATCGAAGCGGCGATCACTTGCGCCAGCGCGATCGACGGGCTCGTATGTATCGCGCCGCCCGCCACTGCCGAACCGATTCAGACCTCGCCGATGGAGCGTCTGACGCGCAGCGCACAGTCACCGGCGAATCTGCTCGCGCGTCTCAAGAATCCAGCCACGATGCTGCGCAGCGGCGGCAAGATGATCGCGGCACTCGGCGCTGCAAAGGCCGCTTCGCAGGTCCTTCCCACATTGGAACAGGGCGTTCGCGCTCTTGCGAATGCGCACAGCCGAGCGCTGTTCCTCTACGGCGAAGACGACATGCTACGCCGGGAATTCGCGATCGCTGAGCGCGAGTTGTTCGCGACCTTGTCCGACGAGGCGCGCGCCAGGCTCCAGATCGAAATCTGGCCGGGCAATGTTCATTCCGTTGAGATGGAGCCGGCGATATTCGAGCGCGCAATGAACTGGGTGCGCGCGCTCGCTCCGGGGATTGATTCGTGATGCGGCCCGCCGTGCTGCCGGCGCTCCTCGAGGAGGCCGCCGAGCGCTATGCGGAACGTCCGGCGCTGGTGATGGAAAATCGGCGCCTGACTTACGGCGAGCTCGATGCATTGTCGAGTCGCATCGGTCATTCGCTCTTGCGCGGCGGCATCCGCTCCGGGGATCGCGTCGCGCTATGGTTCGATCGATCGCTCGAAGGTCTCGCGGCGCTGTGGGGAGTGGCGAAGGCGGGCGCTGCGTACGTGCCAATCGATCCGACCGCACCGCCGGCGCGGATGGCAACGATCTCGCGCAACTGCGAAATCTCCGCGTTGTTCACGACCAGCGACCGTATCGCGCAGATCCAGGCCGCATTCGAAGAGCGGACACCGATGCGCGCGACCTGGCTCCTCGATTCGAACGTTCCAGAAACGGCATCGAGCGTGCCGCTGGTCTCATGGAGTGAAATCGCAAATGAGAGCGCGACTGCGCCGAGGATTGAAATCAAACCCGAGGCGCTGGCGAGCGTTTATTACACCTCGGGCTCCACCGGCGAGCCGAAGGGCGTCATGACGTCGCATCGCAGCCTCGCCGATCAAGCGCGCTGGACGCCCGGCGTCTTTGGCATCGACGCCGACGATCGCATCGCGGGTTACACGCCGCTGCAGAGTGTGATGTCCACGCTCGACATCTTCGCATCGGTGGCAGCCGGCGCCGCGACATACCTGGTGCCGCGGCGAATCGGATCGTTCCCTGCCGCGCTCGCGCGCAGCTTCGCCGAGCAGCGCTTGACGATCTGGTACCTGGTGCCGAGCGCGCTGGTGATGATGGTGAGGCGTGGTAATTTCGCGGCGCTCGATTTCTCCGCGCTGCGGCTGGTCGCCTTCGGGGGCGAGACGCTGCCGCTCGCGCGGATGCGCGAGCTTATGGAACTGCTGCCGCAGGTCCGATTCATCCAGGTGTATGGCCGTACCGAGGCGAAGGTGCGGAGCTATCACGAAATCAAGCGCCCGCCCGAAGAGCGCGATCTGCGCACCATCGGCCTTGTGCCTGCGGACTGCGGGTTGCATCCGCTCGACGAGGAACTGAAGCCGGTCGCGCACAACGAAGTCGGCGAATTGTGGATCACCGGACCCGGCCTGATGAGCGGCTACTGGGGACTTCCGGAACTCACCGCTGAGCTGATGCCGACGATCGAGATCAAAGGCGAGATGGTGCGCGCGAGCCGCACCGGCGATCTCGTGCGACGGCTTTCGGACGGCACTTTCGAGCTTGTCGGGCGCGCCGATCAGCAGGTCAAGATTCGCGGTTATCGCGTCGAGATCGCCGAAGTGGAACGCGCGCTCAATCAGCATCCCGGCGTCGCGAGGGCGATCGTCGTGGTTGACGAGGACGCATTAACTGGCCATCGTCTGCGCGCTGTCGTCGAGCGCAATGAATGCGCGAGCATCGACGAGCGCGTGCTCAGCGAGCACTGCTTCATGACCCTGCCGCGCTACATGGTTCCGGAACGATTCGAGTTCCGCGCGGCGCTGCCGATCAGCTCCAATGGCAAAGTCGACCGCCGCGCGCTCGGCGCGGGATTGGATCGTTCGGCGGAAGAAAAGAAATGAATCGCGAGGCGATCGAAAATGCGGTCAAAGATTTCCTGTTGCTCGATCTTTTCGCATCGAAGATCGTGGGAACGATCGGAACCGACGATTCGTTATTCGAACTAGGGCTAATCGACTCGATGGCGGTGGTGAAGACGGTAGCATTCTGCGAGGAAAGCTTCGGCGTCGAGATACCCGACGCCGAGCTGATGCCGGAAAATTTCGAGACGGTGCGATCGATCGTATCGATGGTGTTGCGCCAGTCGCCGCGTTAACGAAGTCGATGGCGGCTGGTTTATCAAGATGACATAAAGTCATCTTCACGATCTTCGGAGTCTCTTCTTGCGGAGAAAATATAGTGGGGCGGGCGTCCCTGCCCGCCATTAAGACGGCGCGCTGCGCGCCTCCGATGCCGTTGAGAGTCGCTCCGCGCGATCATTTGGGGGGCTTTGCCGAAGGCGAGGCTTGTCCCGAAGAGTGTTACGATGCAGCCTGCGCTGGCGAGGATGTCCGATTTGCGCGGCGCTGGCGCGCTTTCGCTTGCTCGACCGCGGCGCGACTGGAGTCGTTGAGCTCGTACATCTGGAGCTCCTCGGCCGTCTCGTCGGTGACCGGCGTCGTGGCGAGATCGATGTATTCCATCTTCTTCGGATCGGCCTCGCATCGGCGGCGCACGCGCTCCAACCACAGCGCATAGAGACCTGCGCGGCCGTAAACTTTCGCGATCTCCGCCAGCCGCTTCGGATAGAATACGAGCGGATTTTCAATCGGCATCCCGGGCCGCCGCTGCGAACGTACCTTGCGCCGGAACGCTCCGCCCTGCAGCGGATGCACGCCCTCATGCAGGTAGCATCCGTAGTAATAGAAGATCATCGCGGCCATCCGGCTCGACCGTCCGCCGCTCGCGATGTTGCGTTTCATCAGCGTCTGGATGTGCTCGGGCGTGTAGTAGAGATGCCACGCGCGATCGTAAATCGCGGCCATCTCTTCGGATGTCATGCTGCCGTGATCGCTGGTCACGTGCTCGAGGTCGTAGCGGTTCATGTCAGGATCGAGCCGCGCGCCCTTGAGATACATTTCCTTGTGATCCTGCGAGCCGGGGAGCGGCGTCAGGATGAAAAACTCGAGGATATCGATCGGCAACTCGCGCTTGATGATCTCGATATCGCGCTCGATGCTCTGCGGCGTATCGCCGGGGAAGCCCAGGATATAGCCGGCGAAGGTCATGATCTTCTGCTGGCGCCAGGCCTGCAGCATCTTGCGATATTCGGTGATGCGATTCTGACCCTTGGATGCGATGCGGAGGTTTTCCGGGTTGATGTTCTCGAGGCCGATGAAAATCCGCTTCACTCCCGCCCGCTCGCACTTCGCGATGAAGTTCGGAATCTTATGGCAGAGCGTGTCCACCTGCATCGTGATGTTGAGGCGGATCTTTTCCTTGCGCCGCATCACGATCAGGCGATCGAGGATCGCTTCCCAGTTTTTGTTGCGCGCGAAATTATCGTCGGTGATGAAGAAGCTGTGCACGCCCTGCGACGCATGCTGGCGCATCAGGTGCTCGACGTCGTCCGCCGTGCGGTAGCGCGACTTGCGGCCCTGCACATTGATGATCGTGCAGAAGCTGCAACTGAACGGGCATCCGCGCCCCGCGTCGAAGCTGCCGATATTACCGAGGTAGCGGCTGATGTGATCCTTGGTGAGGAACGGCAGCGTCGCGCCGTCCATCCCGGGCAGCTCGGCGAGATAGTTGTACATCGGCTTCAGCGTGCCGTCGTACGCGGCGCGCAGAAAGTCGTCGATGCGGCCCTCGGCCTCGCCCACGAAAAGGGTGATGCCGAGGTCGATCGCTTCCTGGATGTCGGGCGGAATCTCGGGCAGCATCGCGAGGCATCCGCTGACGTGGAAGCCACCGATCGCGACCTGTATCCCGGCAGCGCGGAGCTGCCGCGCGATATGCATCGCACGCGGGAACTGGTTGCTCTGCACGCCGACCAGGAACACGATGCCGCGATTGTTGTTGCGCTTGAAGTTGCGGATGATCTTCTTGATCGGCAGCGTAAGGTTGGTTTCGTCGCGGGGAGTGATCTCGATATCAACGTTGTCGCCCAGCACTTTACGCTCGCTCGCATCGAGCGTGATGCCGTAAAGCGCGGACAGCGAGTTCGACGGAATCGAGCCGCGAAACCACTGAATCACGTAACCATCATCGTCGTAGTGCGATGGCTTGAGCAGTTCGACGATAAACTTCTGCCGACCAGGCTGAGATATTAGATCGCCCACGGGTCGTACTTTACGTGATTCGATCCACCAATCCTAGGACGATCGTGCGTTCTGGAGGGATTTTCACTAGGGCGTCCGTTGGCCTTCAACAAGACTCAGGCGCGCCGGGGTTGAGACAATCTGGGTCAATCTGAATCCGGTCGCGTTGAACAATGCTCGGAAATCGGCTTCGGAGCGCTGGCGGCCGCCGGTGCTTACCAGCATGTTCACGTCGGTCGCGGTTGCGCCGCGGCATAGTTCGCTTTCGCTGATTTTCTTTGGATAGACGCCTTCGGCGACGATCAAGGTCGCCGCGGATTTCATTGCGCGATGGCAGTTGCTGAGAATCCTGATCGCCTCGTCGTCATTCCAGTCGTGAATGACATGCTTCAGCAGATACGCGTCGCATCCGGGCGGGATGTCCTTGAAGAAATCACCGCCGATTGCTTCGCATCGCGAGGTCAACCCTGCTTCCGAGATTGCGGCGCTGGCGCGCTCGGCCGTGCCCGGCTGATCGAAGACTACACCGCGGAGACCAGGATTGGCGCGCAGGATTCCGATCATCAACGCGCCATTGCCGCCGCCGATATCGGCGATCCGGCCGAAGCGCGAGAAGTCGTATGCCGCCGCAATCGCGATCGAGGTTTGTGCGGTGAAGGTCGCCATCGCCTGGTCAAAGATCTTCGCCGCTTCAGGATCGGCGAACATCGCGGTGAACGCGTTGGCGTCGGGCGAATGTCTGCGAAACGACGGTTCGCCCGTCGCGACGCAGTACTCGAGTTCTTTCCATCCGTCCTGGATGCCGACGCCCGCAAACAGCATCACCATCGCGCGCATCGAACCGGGCACGTCAGTTCGCAACGGTTCTCCGGCAGGCGTCAGCTTGAACTCGCCGCTTTCAATCTCATCGAAGATGCCGACACTCACCAGCAGACGCATCACGCGGCGCAAAGCCGTCGCGTTCGTTCCCGTCGCCGCGGCAAGATCCGCGCAGCGGCGCGGGCCGTTCTTCATGAGATCGGCGAGCTTGAGTTTGGCCGCCAGCGCCAGCGCGCGCGAGAAGAAGTGTCCGATCGAAATGTTATAGAGCGGCGGCAAAGAGATCGTGCTCTGCTGGTCAGCCATTGCGAACCTCTGTTCAAGCAGTCCGCAAGGTAAACGGAAAGCTCCGGCAAAGGTTACGCTCGCAAGAAGAATTTCATTACTTCGAATCCGGAGGTGTATCGCCAATATTGCCAGTGGCGCCCCCGGCTACGATCTCCTGCTGCAAATAAGTATCGGCGTACGCTTCCAGGTCGGCGCCGGGATCGTCTGAGAAATAAATCGAAGGCAGCGGGTCGTGGCGAGCGGCGCGTCCGAGATCGAACTGTGTGCCCAATTCGTGTGAGGCAGAGCCGGAAGATCAACCGAAAGCGGAACGATTACGCCTGTCGGCGCCATCGTCAAATGTCATGATAAATGACGACGACGACTTTGTCGTCAGTATAGCGCAATCAATACCCGTAGAGCGGGCCGAAGCCGATGCCGTAGGGATTCATCAGTTCCATGCTGTCGTACATCTGCTCGGCCTCGGCGTTTTCGACCGAGTTCTGCGCGACTTCGGCTTCTTGCGCGTTGAACTGCGCCTCCGTCTTGTACTTCTCGTACTTCTGGTAGTCCTGTTCGTTGCCGCGATAAAGGCACTCGCATCCGTACGGGTCTGACATCCAGTAGTGCAGAGTGCCGGTGCGGCCGACGATATATTGGACCTTCAGCGGAACCAGTTGCGCGGCGCGCTGCTTGCGAAGATCATTGTCGATCGGAACCTGTACGAAGCCCGCGGCCGCGAGCATCTGGCCTTCCTGATGTGCAACCTGCTCCTGAGTCGGTTGCGGCTCAGCGAGAGGATTCTTCATCCCGGAGCATCCCGCGACGACGAGCGCGGTAGCGATGGCGGCGAAAAACGTCTTTCCTGAAAACATCCCAGCTCCGGCACCCGAGGCCGCTATTGTCTTATACGATCGTTGCGCAAGCCGATACTAATGCGGCGCGGAGAGCGAACTCCGCGCCGCTTGATGCGTGATCGATTGGGACGTTAGGGCAGGCTCGCCTTGGTATTGCCGGCGTCATCGTAGATCGTGACAGCGCCTGAGCCGTCAGCATTGAGGCTGAGTGCGGCGCGCGTTTTGCCATTCGCGAGCAACGCGACGCCAGGAAGACTGTCAGGCGTCACGCCGATCCCGATTCGCGACGCGCCGCTCTTGTCGTAGAGCCGCAGCGCCGGTGTGCCCGTATCGTCGAGCACCAGCGACGCTCGATCCTGCCCCGCCTTGTCGATCAGCGCCAGTCCCGCTGAGCCTTCAGGCGTGACGCCGAGCGCGACGTGCTTATTGCCGTCAGTATCGAAGAGCAGAACCTGCGCGACGCCACCCGCGAGGCCGACCTCGGCGCGCGGCTTGCCGTCCTTGCCATAGATGCCGAGTGCGGGCGCACCTTCAGCGCCAACTCCAAGGCCCGCACGCAGTGTACCGCCGGCGTCATAGACGGCGACTTCCGCGACGCCCTTGTCGGTGACATCAAAGACGCCGCGCGTCTTGCCGTGCATGTCAGTGAGGATGAACTTCTGCGCGGCCATCGTATGAGGATGCGCCGCGGCATCGACGGTTGAACCGCCAAGGAAGTGGCCGGAGATTGCGCCGCCGACAGTCGCCGACACCACAGTCAGGGCGACAAAAGCAACGCGCTCTTTGATGTTCATGATCGCGGTCTCCTTTTCGCGGATGGGTCCGAAGTGAAATCGCGAGCCACTTTAGCAGGGAAAATGATCGCCGTAAAAACCCGCAAGTACGGCCACTGAGTCGCAAAAGAATGCTAATCTATTCTATTAGCATCATAATCTGTGTATTATCGCCCAAGTCTAGCAGATGTCTGCCAACTGACTTACCTGCCCTGAGGCGGTGAAAGGGGACATGGCATGCGTTCGTCAATGGGAGCGCGCGCCGGGGCCGCGATTATCCTGATCGCGGTAGCTTTGGTCGCTGAAGCGATTGATGGCCGTCTGCGTGCGGCAACGGGCGACACATCGGCGGCCCACCTCCTCGGACAAATCGATTTTACCAAGACGGCGCCGAACTTTGTCGATGCGACGGGGATGGACGCCCCGCATGCGATCACGGTTGACAATGTCTCGGGCCACGTCTTCGTTGCTGATACCGCTAACAGTCGCGTCCTGGGATACGCGAGCACGGCATCGTTCGCGGCGGGCAATCCTGCGGATCTCGTCATCGGACAGCCGGACTTCAACTCGCCGTATGCGAACCAGGGGGCGACCGCCGGCGCGACGACGCTCAACGAGCCGGCCGGTGTGGCGGTCGATAGCGCCCACAACGTCTACATCGCGGATACGGGAAACAATCGTGTGACGCTCTACAGCGATCCATTCGCGGCGATGAAGTCGAGCGGGCAGACGGCGTCGTTCGCGGCGCAGCTCGTATTCGGCCAGAGCGGCGATCTGATGTCGTCGATGGTCAACGACGGTGGCACCAGCGCCGACAGTCTGGCGGGTCCGCAGGGTCTCGCGCTCGATGGATCGGGCAATCTGTTCGTCGACGACGTCGGCAACAACCGCATCCTGGTTTACTTCAAGCCGCTGCCGGCATCCGCCGTGAAAGGTGCGATCGGAAACTCGGGCGACGCAACCGCGGATGTCGTGTTCGGCCAGGGCGGAAGTTTCACGACCAGCGCGTGCAATCAGAGCGGCCTCGGCGCCGCTGCACAACTGTGCTTCAACGGTTTCATCGGCGTCGGGCTCGCGCTCGATCAGTCGGGCAACCTGTTCGCGAGCGACACGGCGAATAATCGCGCACTCGAATTCACCGGTCCGTTTGGCGCGGGGCAGACCAACGGCACCACCGCGAATCTGATTTTCTCGGGCAACGGTATCCTGAGTCCGTCGGGCGTCGCCGTCGATAGCAATGGGAATTTCTACCTCGCGTCGGAGCCGACGAGTCAGATCCTCGAGTACCAGCAGGCGCTGGCGCTTCCCAACACGGCGACGGTTAATCTGGCGATCGGCGCCAATGGCATGGGCGCAACGTCGGCCTCGTTGTCGTTTCCGATGGGGCTCGCGATTGATGGCAACAACTGGCTCTACGTAGCCGACGAAGGGAACAATCGCGCGCTGCAGTTCACCGAGCAGAATCCGCCCGAGACCAAGGTCGCGTCGGGAGTCGCGGGGCAGGGCCCGCAACAATACGGCTCCAATGCGCTCAACCTGGTCGATGCGATCGGCCTCGATGCTCCGGCCGCCACCGCGCTCGATGCGGTTTCGGTACCCGGCCATCCGCATCTTTATGTCGCCGACGCGCGCAACAATCGCGTGCTCGGATGGTACGATGTGTCATCGTTCACCGCCGGGCAGGCGGCCGATCTCGCGCTCGGCCAGCCCGATCTGGGCAGCTACAAGTGCAACGACGGCAATGGCGCGTCGGACAATAACGGACTTGGTGCTGACAGTTTGTGCGCGCCATCCGGCGTCGCGGTTGATCGGTCGGGGAACGTGTACGTCGCCGATACGCGCAACAATCGCGTGCTGATTTTCGGCGATCCGTTCGCGGCCTATCCCAACTCGCGGCCGAGCGCGGCATTCGCTGCGAATACAGTTTTAGGCCAGCCCGGTTTCACGACCCTCGAATGCTCGAGCAGCGTGACGCTTGCAACTTTGTGCTCTCCCGGCGGCCTCACGCTCGACTCATCGGGAAGGTTGTATGTCGCCGACGCCGGCAACAATCGCGTCGTTGAATTCGGCGCGCCGCTGACTTCGAAGGTTGGATTGCTCGTGTTCGGTCAGGCAACCTCGAGCGGCAACACGTGCAACAGCAGCGGCCCGAGCGCCGCGACCTTGTGCGATCCGCAGGGCGTTGCGATCGATCCGGACGGAATTCTCTACATCGCCGATACGCTGAACAATCGCGTGCTCGAATTTGATACGCCTCTCACCTCACAGTCCGCGAACCGGGTTTTCGGCCAGGCCGGCGCCTTCAATGCGATCAAGTGCAATGCCGGCGCGATGACGAGCGCCTCTGTCCTGTGCGCGCCGCTCGGAGTTGCGGCGGATGCGGTCGGGCGCCTCCTGGTGGCCGACACTGCGAATAATCGCGTTCTTGAGTTCGATCCGCCATTCACAGCGGACCCCTCGGCCACGCGCGTGATGGGGCAGGGCGCAGCGTCGAACTTCAGCGGCAATGGATGCGAGGGCGGAGTCGCGCCGGCGGACCTCAACGGTGTCGGAGCGGACAGTCTGTGCATGCCCGGCGATCTCGCTTTTGATGCCGCGCAGAATCTCTGGATCGCCGACAGCGGCAACAACCGCGCAGTCGAAATCGATCAGCCAAATCCAACGCCGACTCCTACCGCGACCGCGACCGCGACCTCGACCTCGACTGCAACCCCGACCGCTACGGCAAAGCCGACGCCGACGAGGTCTGCGACTCCAACCGCCACCTCAACTCCGCGGCCGTCGCTCACTCGAACGCCCACGCCGACACCGACGCCGACTGCCACTCCCGCTATCGCCGCTCGGGCGGGCAGCGAGATGACGTGGAGTCCGGCCTCGCTCGCATTCGGAAAGGTCAAGCGCGGCACGACCAAGAGCCTCAACCTCACGATCGGCGACGCCGGCAAGGTGACGCTGATCGCGAAACCGGTTCCGCCCACGGCGCCATTCAGCTCGGGCTCGACCCAGATCGCGATAACCTACAAGCATTCGTCGCCGGTGGCCGTTAAGTTCGAGCCGACGACGACGGGCAGCTTCTCCAGGACGATCACGATCGAGAGCAGCGATCCGTCGCATCCGAAGATAAGCATTTCACTGACGGGAACCGGAGATTGAAAGGCCGCGAATTGGATTGACCGGTCAGATAACGACCCGCGTCTGTGGCCTGACCTTGAGCGCATAGCGGCCGCGCTCGCGCACGAGGGTCACCGCTGCTCCGAAGGCACGGCTCAGATTCTTCGAGTTGAGGATTGCTTCGCGCCGGCCCGCCGCCAGCACCTCGCCCGATTTCAGAATCAACACGTGCGAGAATGCGTCGACGATCTCCTCGACATGATGGGTGACCAGGATCATCGCCGGCGCGCCGCGCCGTGCCGCCAGGCGGCGGATGAATTGCAGGAAGTGCTCGCGTGCCACGGGATCGAGTCCCGCGCAGGGCTCGTCGAGGATGAGCAGCTTGGGCTCGGCCATCAGCGCACGTCCGATCAGCACGCGCTGGCGCTCGCCCTGCGACAGATGCAGCCACATCCGATCGGCGATCGCGATCGCCTCGATACGTCGTAGAATCGCCGCGGCGCGTTTGCGATCGACCGCGGCAATCTCGCCCCAGTAGCCGATTTGCGCATAGCGTCCGCTGATGACGGCCTTGAGCGCGGTCTCCGAGTCTTCCATCAGCTGCTGAACGCTCGAGCTCACGAGCCCGATGCGCGTGCGCAACTCGCGCCAGTCGCTGCGGCCGTAAGTCTCGCCGAGCACGCTGATCGAGCCCACGGTCGGCGCCAGATAACCCGTCATCGCGCGCAGCAGCGAGGTCTTGCCTGAGCCGTTCGGGCCAAGGATGGTCCAGTTCTCGCCGCGCATCACGCGCCAGTCGATCGCGCGGATGATCGTTGCTTCGCGTTCGACGCGCAGGCCCGTAATTTCAATCACTGGAAGCTTCGATTTCATATGCTGAGCGGTCAGACTACGCAGATCGGCACGCGCAGCATACGCGTTCGCAGCGGAAAATCACGACCGAAATCGCGGTTAGAATTGCTAGTTATAGATACTTATTGATTGATAAAGATTCAGGATGAACAATTCAGCCTTACCGCTTTTTCACGATCGCGGCACAATGCCGCGCGATGGATGACCTCAGCACACACGCCAGCATCGAAAGCCCTCCGACGCTAGTCGCCAAGGCTGTCTCGGCCGGCGTGCCCGCCTCATACACGCCAGATCAGGCGCTCCCACCAAGGTCCGCGTTGCAGTCGGCGCCGCCGGCCTGGGTCGAATTGCTCCCAGCCGGAATTTTCCACGGGCGCGACGGACGCGGACCATTTCGCCTTTCAAATCCAAAGGCGGTGATCGCCGCCACGGCGGGGCTCGGGATGGAGGCGGGGATCCCGATCGATTACGACCATGCGACTGACTTTGCCGCGCCCGAAGGCCGGCCCGCGCCCGCCGCCGGATGGATCCGCGAGCTCGAGGTTCGCAAGGGCGCCGTCTGGGGGCGAGTCGAATGGACCGAGCGCGCGGCGGCGGCAATCGCGGCCCGCGAGTATCGCTACCTGTCGCCGGTCTTTCAGTTCGATCCCGAAAATGGAACCGTGACCCGGCTGCTCCGCGCCGGGCTTACCAACAATCCCAATCTCCACCTGACCGCGATCGCGACGGCGGCGCATCTTACCGCCGCCGCCAAGGACGGCATCATGGAAGATCTTCTTGACAAGCTGAGAGCGCTGCTCGGCCTGGCTGATGACGCGACGCCGGACGATGTCGTCGAAGGCGTGCGCGCGCTGCTCGACGACGACGGCTCCGCGACCGACGTGAACGCTGTGCTGCCCGATCCCGCGCGCTACGTGGCGGTGGCGGAATTCCAGAAAGCTCTCACCGAGCTCAATGCGATTCGCGCCGAACGCGCGCGCGAGAAAGCCGAGCTCGCCGTCGATGCGGCGATTCGTGCCGGCAAGCTCATCCCCGCGCAGCGCGAGTGGGCGATCGCATACTGCGCCGCCGACGCGCGCGGTTTCCAGGCATTTGCCGCAAAGCAGCCGGTCGTCGTCGCAGGCGAATCGGGCCTTGGCGCCGATCCCACGGGACGCGAGCCGCGCGGTATCCTCTCGACAATCGAAACCGCGATCTGCACCCAACTCGGCGTGAAAAATTCTGATTATCTCCGGCGCAAGCACGGTGGCGACGACTTCCTGCGCCTTGGCCGCGACAGCTCCGAGCGCTGAAACGACCGCGTATGCCGGCGCAACCAGGCGCCGCGCGACAAGGAGAGCATAGGCGATGGCGGCTCTGACGAACTCACGCAATACGCCGGAGATGGGCGATGGCGGGCGGTTCCGCGTCTATCCCGTTGAAGCGAATACCAACATCTACCTGGGCGGGATGGTCGCGCTCGACGCGGCGGGCAATGCGGTGCCTGCCTCAGCCACGACCACGACCGCCAACGCGCTCAAGATTATCGGCCGCGCCGAGCGCGTGCAGGACGGCACCGTAGGTGAGAACGCGATCAACAATCCGGGCGCGGCTGGCGCGCTCTCCATCGTTATACGCAAAGGCGTTTTTCTTTACGGGCAGGATAGTTCGATTGGCGCGGCGCAGGTGGGCGCGCAGTGCTTCGCGCTCGACGATAACAACGTGACTGCGGCGGATCGCGCCAGCGGCGCTTCGGTCCAGCAATACGCAGTCGCGGGCCAGGTCGTCGCAATCGATTCGACCGGCCAGGTGTGGGTCGATTTCTGGCATCAGGCCAACGTGGCGTCCTGAGCGCATCCAGTATCACGGGCAGGTAAGCATAATGGAAATTTCGGCTGCAAATCTGAGCGCCCTGTTCACCGGATTCGACGTAGTATTTCAGCGCGGCTTCGAAAAGCCGCCTTCGTATTACGAGCAGATCGCGTCGGTAGTGCGATCGGGCTCGCGCCAGACGACCTATCCATGGCTCGGGCGCACGACCAAGTTTCGCGAATGGCTGGGCGATCGCGTGGTGCAGGCCCTCGAAGCGCATACCTACACGATCGTCAACAAAAACTTCGAAGATACAGTGTCGATCGATCGCAACGATATCGAAGACGACACGTACGGCGTTTACGAGCCGATCATCGAGCAGCTCGGATGGGATACCAAGATTCATCCCGACATGCTGCTGTTCTCGATGCTGGCTAACGCAGTGAGTAATCCGTCGCTGGTCGTTGGCTTCGACGGCGAGCCGTTCTTTTCGGCGAGTCACCCGGTCGGCTTGATGGGTGAGCCAGGCGGCGCCACTGCTTCGAATGTGAACACCAGCGGCAGCGGTTCATACTGGTATTTGGTCGATGCCTCGCGGGCGATTCGCCCGTTCATTTTCCAGCTCCGCCGCGAATATGCAGTTACGCGCATGAACTCGGTCACCGATGAAGCAGTATTCAATCGGCGCGAGTTCCGCTACGGCGTCGACGGGCGCGCCAACACTGGGGTCGGTCTCTGGCAGCTTGCTTACGCCAGCAACACCGATCTGAGTAATCCAGCCAACTACGGCGCGGCGCGGGCCGCGATGCGCGGGTTCAAAACCGACGCGGGTCAGCCGTTCGGCGCGCTTTCGAGCCGCACCGGAGTCTACCTCGTAGTGCCGCCCTCGCTCGAAGAAGTCGCGCGCCAGCTGCTCAATTCCGAATTCATGGCCGGCACCGGCGCGAGCGCCAGCGTTGCAACCACCAATATCTGGCGCAACAGCGCGGATCTGATTGTCAGCGAGTACCTCTCCTAGTCTCCCTCGCGGCCGGCGCCGCGGGTTCCTCCTCCTGCCCGCGGAGCCGGCGAAGGCCTCCCGCGGGCGCGGGCATCCCCCGTCCGCGCCCGCGGGGCCGAGCTGCTGAGATTGCATTCAAGGAATAGCCAGTGAGTTACGCATCGCCACAGGACATGATCAATCGGTATCCGAATCGCGACCTGGTTCAGCTCACGAATGAGGATCCGACTGCGACGACCGTCAATACCACGTCGCTGCAGCAGGCGCTCGATGACGCAGCGGCGGAAATCGATTCTTACCTCGAAGCGCGATTCACTCTGCCGCTGAGCGATCCGCCTGCGGTATTGAACCGCCTTTCGAGTGACATCGCGATGTATCGTTTGCAGTCCTTGCGTCCGCTTCATGACCTGGCCGACGCGCGCCGCCGATACGACGATGCCACCGCGGTCCTCTCCAAGGTCGCCTCCGGCGAGCTCACGCTGGGACTCGCGGTCGATGGCAGAGAGGCACCGATCGCGGTCGATGCGGAAACGGTTGAAGGGCCGGGCCGCGTTTTTACTCGCGATCGATTGAAGGGCTTCTGAAATGGGCGTGATGCTCGACAGCCCATGGACCGGGCAAACCTTCTCGCCGCCGACTCCGACCGACCTCGAGTCGATCGAGAGCGCGATCGTGGCGCGGCTCCAGGCGACGATCAGCGGGATCGAAATTGCTCATTTTCCCGATGACCCGGAGTCATATCGCATGACTCACCGCGTAGGCGCGGCGCTGGTGCGCTACGCGGGTGCGAAATACGGCGAGCTGCTCGATACCGCCGCGATCATCCAAGAACGCCGGCTCGAGTTCGAGATCACGATAATGATGCGCGACCTTGGATGGGGCGTGGGCTCCGCTCCCGATGGGACCAGCCCGGGCGCGTACGCGATTATCGAGTCGATTCGCGCGGCGCTCACGGGCTTCATCGTGCCGGCCTGCCGCAAGATGTATCCGCTGCGTGAGCGATTCATCGAACGCGATCGGCAGGGCGGCGTCTGGATCTACGCCAGCAACTTTGCGCTGGTAACGATGGCGGTCGAGCCGAGCACCACGCCGAACTTCCCGCTCTTTACCAAAGGTGTCGCGATGGACGAAGGCGGCACGACTGCGATCACGGTAGCTGCTGCCTCCTACACGGTAGATTCGAGCGGCAATATCACATTGCCAAACCAGAATGTATTTGCCGTGACAGTAACTGCCGCGGGCGGCGTCGAGCTCCAGCAGAACGTTGATTACAGTGTCAACCGCGTCACCGGGGTTATCTCGGCAATCAGCGGTGGCGCATTATCGACCGGCGAAAGCGTGCAGGTCGCATACAGCTTCGCGGAGGAAATCATCGCGGTGCAAGGTCAGACTGCGCCCAGTCCGTGAGGAAAGCGTCCGAATAGCCACTCGAGACATCCCACTAGCAGGTGAGTAATGCCAGCCAGTTTTCTCCATGGAGTTGAAGTAGTCGAAGTGCCTTCCGGTCCGGTGCCAATCACGGTAGTAAAATCTGCTGTGATCGGACTCGTCGGCACGGCCCCGACCTGGGCCGTGGTCGCACCATCCACGGCGCCTGCACCGAATTCACTCAACCTTGTTTCGTCGGCGCTCGATGCCGCCAACTTGGGACCGCTGGTCCAGGGATATTCGATTCCCTATGCGCTAGCAGCGATTCAGGCTCAAGGCGCTGGACAGGCGTTGGTAGTCAACGTTTTTGATCCGACCCGTCACTTCACCGCGATTGCTGCGACAGCATTGACCTTCAACACCCAGGGCGTAATCAATCTCGCGCACATGGGAGTGTCGAACGTCGTTGTAACCAGCGACCCGGCCGGCACAACCTATACGGCGGGCACCGATTACTCAGTCGATCCGATCAACGGGATAATCTCGCTCGTTTCGGGTGGGCACATCTCGTCAGGGGCGACTGTGCTGGTCGCCTTCGACTACGCGGATCCCACAAAAGTCGCCGACTCGGACATCATCGGCGCTGTAGCAAGCGGCGTTTATACGGGACTGCAGGTTTTACAGACGAGCTACAGCGCTTTGGGGTTCTTCCCGAAGATTCTGATAGCGCCCTGCTATTCGCAAAGCGCCGATGTCGCGAGTGCTCTGACGACGATGGCGGGAACGCTTCGCGCGGTGGCACTCATCGATTCTCCGCCAGCGACTTCCGTCGACGCGGCAATCGCTAACCGAGGCAGCGGCGGTAACGCCTTCGATACCTCGAGCGTGCGCGCGATTCTCTGTTATCCGCAGGAAACCTTCCTCGATACCGGTCTGATTCCGACTGGGGTAACACTCACCGCCGCGGGCGCACCACTCACCACTGCATCGAACACCAATCAAACCGGGCCATTTTCGCAGTGGCTAGCGGGCGCGATCGCGGCGAAGGATCTCGCGAAAGGCTACTGGTGGTCGCCGTCGAATACGCAAGTCAACGGCATCCTGGGACCTGACGTGTCCATCTATTCGTCAATACTCGATTCTAACTCCGATACCAACAATCTCAACGCTGCCGGAATCGTAACCGTGTTCAACGCCTTCGGTACGGGACTGCGAATCTGGGGCAACCGCTCGGCCGCGTTCCCGACTGATACCGCACCAGACAACTTCATCTCGGTGCTCCGCACGATGGACATCATCGAGGAATCTGTCGAGCTTTCGATGCTCCAGTTTATCGACCAGCCGATTTCGAACGCACTGATAACCGCCGTGCTGGCGAGTGTGAATGCATTCATCCGTTCATTGATTCAACGCGGAGCTCTGGTGGCCGGTGCCGCGAGCTACGATCCGTCTGAGAATCCTCCCGCGCAGATTTCGGCTGGTCAGCTGGTATTTGATATCGACGTGATGCCTCCGCCTCCGGCGGAACGGCTGACATTCCAGACCTTCATCGACATCACGCTGCTGCAGCAACTCGGACAGACCAACGCGATCACGGCTGCCGCGGGCGCAACGTCATGAACAGTCAGGGGAACGACCGCATCGCCAGTGAACTCCGATGAATATCCAGATCAATTCTCTGACTAATGCGAATGTGTACATCGACGGCGTAAATCTCCTGGGCCGCGCCCAGGAGATCGAGATCGCGCAACCGAAGCATCGCATGATCGACTACAAAGGGCTCGGCATGGCCGGCACGGCCGAACTTTGGGCTGGCGTCGAGAAACTCGAGTCGCGCATAAAGTGGGCGTCGTTCGATGCCGACGCATTAACCATCGCGGCAAGTCCATTCCAGAGTCATCAATTTCAAACCCGTGGCAACCTGGAGCAATACACCAGCCAGGGCCGCATCGCAGAGCTGCCGGTCGTTTACCTCATGACCGGAGTATTCAAAGACGCGGGTAGCCCGGCATTCCGGCAGCATCAGATGGTCGAGACCTCGTCGAGTATCAGTGTCTACCACTGCGAGTTATATGTCGCAGGGGTGCAAATCTATTTATATGACGTTTTCGCGAATATCTACGTGGTTGGCGGCGTGGATCAACTGGCCAATTTCCGATCGAACCTCGGCGGCTGACGAATTGGAGACAGACACTATGAATTCAGAGGAGATTATCGTGAACGGAGTAAGAATCGCAGCAGGAGACGGCGAAGGATGTCGAACGCTCGCGCTGCCCTCGGGTGCCGAGGCGAAGATTCGACACGCTCATGGCCGCGATCTGATGCGCGCGCAGCGGGCGGCGACGGGTGGCGATCCCACGGCGGTAGTGTTCGCTCTCATCGCCGAGCTTTGTGAAATCGATGGCCGCCGCATCGTCTTTGAGGACGTCATGGAAATGGATCTTGGCGACGTCCTGGCCTTGCAGAACGAGGTAGTCGGCGAAAATTTCGAGCTCCCTCCGCAGCGGGATTCGCAGGATTAGTTCATTTCGGGTTTGCACCGAGCGAACTGAAGGAAATGGACCTCGCTGAGATTGGCTACTGGCTCGAGGCAATCGAGCAATTCCAGCGAGCGGAGGGAAAGTCCGTCGACGACTGAGTAATTCGAGGCAATCCGATGGCAGCGAGATTGTTCGTAGGCAATTTGAGTTTCAAGCTTGAGGACGACGCGCTGCGCGCCGCATTCGCCGAAGTCGGAGCGGTCGAGCGCGCTGAAATCGTGCGCGATCGTTTCGACGGCCGCTCGCGAGGCTTCGGCTTTGTGGAGATGTGCTCCGAGGTCGATGCGATGCAAGCCGTGGATATTCTCAACGGTCGCGAGCTCGGGGGCCGCCCGATGCGAGTCGAGGCCGCCACCTCGGTTCGCCATGTCGCTGATCGCCACGGTCACGGAGCGCAAGAGTAGTTCGGTGGCAAAACGCTCGAAACTCGAAGCCGGGCTTCGTGCTCGCAAGGCTGCGGCGCGATGGCAGGGCGCAACCGCGAGAGTAACCAGGGGCGTGGGCGCGGCAAGTCAATTCGCAAAGTCGGGGCGGTCGTCGGTCCCACGTAAGATCGGAACTTCACTGCGGGTGACACGTAATCTGGTTGAGGCCATGCGAACGCCTGCGAAGATAGAACGGCAATCAACCGCGATCGATAGGCCCGCGCTGCTCACACGTGCGATCGGATCTTTACCGATTAAGAAACCGGCCGCGCAAATATTGAAACGGATGCGTTCCGGGGTCGGTGCGTTGGAAACCCTGTCGACGATTGAATCACACGCGGGTGTGGGGTCCGTCGCTGCAATCTCCGGCATTCGTCCTCCGCAGAGTAAGCTGGCGCAGGCCGGGCGTGAGAGGTTCCTCCCGTTGCAACGGCTGGTCGGGTTGGAGCGGCGGCACACTCAAACGCGCGGTCCGCAAGGGAACAAATATTACTTTCCTGCACGAGTTTCGGGTGATGATCGAACCGGCGTCATTGCACCGCAACCGCGCTTGGAATCGCCCTCATTCTCCGATCTTACAGCTCGGAGAAGCGCGGCGAGCGACGGGCCGTTTGCCACCTCATCGCTGACGCTTCATTCGGCACCTACCGTTGTGGTCCGCGATAGCAACGACATGGAAGACATTGAGCAACGCATCAGTTCGGCCTTGCGACGTCATCGAGCTGAATTGTTCGACCAGATAAAACGGGAAGCGGCGCGCCGTGAGCGTCTGCGCTTTTAGGAGCATCTGATGTTTGCGGTTCTTGGTGACATCGTGTTTCAAGTAGTGAATTCCCCAGGCCGTATCGAATCGCTCAGGCGCTGGGACTATGCGGAACATCGCGTGGTGGAATCGAGTCCCCTCCTGCAGTGGGTCGGCGATGATCTCGAACGCCTCGATCTCGGCATGCTGCTGCATAAGTCGATCAGCGATCCGCTGACATCGCTAACCCTGCTGCAAACCGCCGCTGATAGCCATCTCGCATTGCCGCTGGTGCTGGGCAATGGGCAGTTCATTGGCACTTACGTGATCGTCGCGATGGCGGTGAAGATGGAGCAGTTGTCGGCGGTTGGCGATCTGATCGCGACCGAGGTGCGGGTGCGGCTCAAGCAATGGGCCCTCACCTCAGAGCTATCAACAGGCGCACCGCCGCTCCCGTCATTTGTGCCGTTGGCGATCAGCGGCGGTAGTTCGTCCGTGCAGGTGACGTCGCAGCCCGGCGGCTCGTTATCCGGGCTGCTGCCGGGTGTGTCGCCGCTGCTCAACATCCTACCCCCGTCGGCTCCCGAGTCGCCCGATCTCGATGCCGGCGATGTTCCGACCTCGGTCATTACGAGGAGCTCGATCGCCTGATGGCGACATCGCAATTCATCGCTCATATAACGAGCGCCGGAGAGCGATGGGATTTGCTCGCGTGGCGTTTCTATGGCGATCCGACTGAGTATTCGCCGATTATCATGGCGAATCCCAGTGTATCGATCGAAGCCGTTTTCGAAGCGGGTATTACGATCTACATTCCGATTCTCAATCCCACTTCGACACCCGCGAACCTGCCGCCCTGGAAAACCAGCGCGAATGGAGCCGCCTGATGGCTACTGCTCTTGCCTATCCAGTTCGCTCGCCGAACTGGATTCTCACCTACCAGGGGATTGATATCACCACCGAGGTCGGACCGATGGTGCGGACGATTTACTACTACGATCGCCTTGGATCTGCTTCCGGCGAGCTCGAGATCGAATTCGAGGATCGCGACAAACTCTGGCAAGGGCCTTGGTATCCCGCACTAGGCGATGAGGTGAACGTCTCTATCGGCTATCAGGGCGAAGAACTTCAACCGTGCGGAACGTTCCAAGTCGACGAGCTGGAGCTGGACGGCCCGCCGGACGTGATGAAGATTCGCTGCCTCGCCGCGTTCATAACCCCCGCGATGCGAACGCTCAACAGCGCTGGATACGAGGGGCAGACAATACTTGGAATCGCTGAGACAATCGCGAACAAGTACAGTTTGCAGCTCATCACCGCTCCAAAGACGCCCGACGTGGCATACGAGCGCGTAACTCAAAAACGTGAGACGGATCTGGAATTTCTGCGGCGGCTGGCCGATGAGCACGGCTACGATTTTACCGTTCGCGGCAGCCTGATGGTGTTCTATGCACTCGAGGCACTGGAGAGCGCCGCACCGGTAATTACCATCGAACGCTCGAATACGTTACGATTTGGTTTCCGCAATCGATCGCGAGGAATCTATGCCGGTGCACAGGTGGCTTACCAGGATCCGGTCGGTAAGCGCCTGATAGCTGCAACGCAGAGCTCCGCCGAGACCACTCCGACCGCGAACACACTGAAGCTGGTGACAAGATGTGAAAATGGAAGCCAGGCGGCGGTAAAGGCTGCTGCGGGATTGCATTTTCACGATATGCGCTTCATCGAGACGGCGATCGACGGACCCGGGAGCGCCGCGCTGGCCGCGGGTATCACGGTCGCAATCAGCGGCTGGGGTGTCCTCGATGGCACATACCTGGTTGAGTCGGCGCGTCACCGAATCGACCGCGCAACTGGCTATACCACCGCCATCGCAGCGCGGCGCGTGAGTTGAGGAGCCCATGAAGACAGCTGCAACATTGGGTTTTCGCGTCGGTATCGTTGATGAGCTTGATGCGACGACGGCACGCGTTCGCGTGATCTTTCCCGACTATGACCAGATGCAGTCATACTGGCTCCCGATTGTCGTGCCAAAGACGCAGAACGACAAGGCGTATTGGATTCCTGATCTCGGGGAACAGGTCATTTGCCTGATGGATTCGCGCGACGAGGCGGGCGCTGTGCTGGGCGCGATCTACTCGAGTACGGATACCACGCCGGTCGCCAGCGCGAACAAGTGGCATGTAGGTTTCGCGGACGGCGCTTCCTTCGAGTACGATCGCGCACTTCACATTCTCGATCTGCGGTTCGCTGACGCCTCTGATCTCAGATACGACGCGACACAGCATATGATGCTCGCGGCATATCAGGACGGCTCATCGTTTAGATATGATGCCGGGGCTCATGAAATGACCATTGCGTTCGACGATGGCGCGACAATTGAGTATAGCGCGAATGCTCATGTGTTTACCCTGGGGTTTCAAGACGAAGCGTCGTTCAAGTACGATGGCGGCGCGCATGTGCTGACGCTCGTGTTTGAGGACGGGGCGTCGATCACGTACGACGCTGGCGCTCACCAGCTCGCGATCACGAGCGAGGGTAGCGTTCATGTAACCTCGACAAATGGGGCAACGATCAGCGACAGCAGCGAAATCAAGCTCATCTCAGGGAGTTCGCAGGTCACGCTAAGTCCGCAGGGAGTTGCGATAACGCCGCCGCTGCCAACGACCTCGACGGTGGCGCAAACATGAAGCAGTCATGAGCGCCACCGCGGTCACGCTTGCCGATATCACTTCCGCCGACTGGTCGCTCAAACTCGGAGCGATAGGCCAGGTCGTCCAAGGTCTCGCCGACGTTGCCCAGTGCATCGCAATTATTCTGACTACGCCGAAAGGCAGCGATCCGCTGCGCCCGACATTCGGCGCCGATATCTGGCGATATATCGATTATCCGGTAACTCGCGCGATTCCCGCGATAGTCAATGAGCTGACGCAGGCGATTACTCAAGGGGAGCCTCGCGTGAAATTGGTCACGGTTAACGTGGCGCCGGCGGTCGATGATACCGCGCAGGCAGGCGCGCATTATGAGGTGACGCTGACGTGGCAGCTGCGGCTCGGTGGCGTTTCGGCTCCGACGCAGACCTCCAGCATCACCATTCCCGCTGTTGGTTGAACTATGCGGTTCGGCCGCGCGCTGATGAAACAAGTCCGCGACGAATAAAAGGTGCCTGATGGGTGCGGGAATTCCTTCACTTCCGCCGCCGGTATTCGTGAATGACGCTGACGGCCTCGATCCGAACCTCATTCTGGCCGACATGATCTCGGAGTTCGAACAGGCCGCGGGACGAATTCTTTACCCAGCCCAGGTCGAGCGTCTGCTGATCAATCTGTACGCGTACCGGGAATCGTTGGTACGCAACGCGATTCAATATGCCGCGCAGCAGAACCTGCTCGCGTTCGCGTCGTTCCCGATGATTGACTACCTGGGCGCCTTGCTGGGAGTGAACCGCCTTGGCGCTCAGCCCGCGCTGACCACGCTTCAGTTCACGCTCGTGAACGCGCTCACAGTTTCGTACACGATCCCTGCGGGCACGCTGGTCGGTACTTATGATGGGAGCTTCTCGTTCGCGACTTCGAGCGCTCTCGTTATCGCGCCGGGCGCCACGAGCGGATCAATCGGTGCCGTGGCGACGGTGGCTGGACCGGGAGCGAATGGCTATCTCGCGGGCCAGGTCAATATACAGTTGAATCCGGCGGCACCTATAGGGTCGGTTACAAACACGGCTGTGACTTCGGGCGGGGCAGCTCCCGAGGCCGACGATCATCTTCGTCAGCGCATCCAGGCTGCGCCCAACGAATTCAGCGTGGCCGGTCCCGTCGGTGCATATCGCTTTTTCGCGTTGAGCGCCGACCCTTCGATAGTTGATGCGCAAGTGACGAGCCCGATCCCGGGCACGGTCGACGTGTATATTCTGACTGGCCCGATTACCGTGCAACCGGCGTCCGCGCCGAACAATGCCGGCATCGCGGGCAGCGCGCTGCTTGGCAAGGTAGCCGCCACGCTTAACGCCGACACCGTGAGACCGCTGACCGACACCGTCGACGTGCTCGCCGTGAGCGAAGTTGACTATGAGATAGCAGGGACGATTACTCTTTTCTCGGATGCCGACCCCAGCGCGACTACCGCCGCGGCAAACACGGCAGCTACCCAATTCGCGATCGATCTGGCGGCAAAGATCCAGCGCGATATAGTGCCGAGCCAGATTATCGCGGCCCTTTCAGTGCCGGGCGTTTACGAGGTCACTCTCACCGCGCCGGGGTACACTCAACTGACTGCCGGAGAGTGGGCGAACTGTACGGCGATTTCGTTAAGCGTGGCGTTCAGCACGGAGCATAGCTGATGGCGGAACTGACGCCGGCCCCTTCGATCAACGACGCGCGCACGCAGGGGCTCATGCCTCTGATCGCGCGGCTGGGTGCGCTCGACCTGACGCCGCTGCTGGTCTATCGCGTTGATTCGGTGCCGGCGGCGGCGCTGCCATTTCTCGCTTGGCAATTCGATATTATCTCGCCCTTCTACCAGCTTGTCGCTCCGGTCACGACTAGTATAGATGCGCTCACGAGTATCGACTCACTAATCGACATTGACACCTTGTTATTCGCCGCGGGTACTCCAGGCGCGACGAATACCAACGAACTGGCCGCGCGAGAACTCATCAAGTCCGCCATCCTCCTGCATCGGACGAATGGCACTCCATACGCGATCAAGCAGGCGTTGGCGGCTCTCGGATGGGCCACGGTGACGTTGCTCGAGGGCCAAAGTCAGTGGGGAGGCTCGCACTACCCGTCCAACCAGGGCTGGGCCGTGTTCCGGGTGTTGATCGAGATCGCTGCGGGGCAGGGCGTTTCGAGTGGGGTAGCGAGCGCGATTGGCTCTGCGGTGAACTTTTTCAAGCCGGCGCGATCCCTGCTCGACTCGGTGTGGTTTGTCGTTCCAGCTACGGCCGATTCCGCACCGGCTCCTGCTGATCTGCTCACGTTGGGTGGACTCGCCGAGCTTCAGATTGATGCGGCGCCGATGATCTCGGACGGAGGCACGAACGTCGCTATCCAGGAAGATCCCTTTATCGATACCTATGGACCGATTGCGCCGCTGTATAACGCGCACTATCGGCATAGCGGCATGACCTATGGACAGAATGAGCCGGTGGTCTCCGATCCGGCATTGATACTGAATGGAGTTGCGATCCTCAATGGAGGCTAAAATGAAGAGGCCTGTAGGTCTGGTTCGGATGCGCGTGTTCGGGGCGGGACGGTTGCTATATACAATCGAACGATCCAACCTGTTTGTTAACGCAGGATTGCCCGCCCTCGCGGCACTGCTCGGCGGCGATACGACCGGGCAATTCGCCTCCGCGATCGGCTTCGGTTCGGGTTCAAATGCGCCGACGGTTAGTGATACCGGGCTGACCGCGCCCGCATACTACAAAGCGATCGACAGCCATAGCGAAGACGGCAACGGCAGCGTGACCTTCGATTGGAGCCTCACGACGTCGGACACCGGAGCCGACGGAATCACTATCCAGGAGTTGGCCCTGTTCGCCAATCACGCGAGCGTCGGACTACCGGGAACGACGGCGCCGGCGCCAATCCTGGCGCGCAAGACGATCAGCCCGATAGTCTTCGGCACCGGGATGAGCCTCAGCGGTTCGTGGACGTTGACTTTCTAGCGAGGTGAAGGATGGCGACCCTTATCGATGCGGCAGAGTTCACCTCGAACGAAGTATATGAGATCCAGGCGACTGACATAGTCGAGGGTGCGGCCTCAGGCGCGAGCTTCGGCGGAATTGGTATTTCCAATCAGCCGCACCAGCAACTCGCAAATCGCACCGCGCTACTGAAGCAACGTCAGGATGTGAATATCGGCAATATCGCGGCGCTGCTCGCCTTCATGTCCGGTTTCACGGGTTCGATGGGAACAGAGGGATATCTCAAGGTTCCCTTCAGTGATATTAATCGCGGCGCGATTAGTGCCATCGTCCAATGGGGGGTCGTATCGCCGTCCGGCGGCCTCGGGCAGGACCAGCCCTATACCGTCACTTGGCCGACCGCGTTTCCCAACGCCTGCGTATGGGCTGGGGCAACGCTGACAAACTTTTTTCAAAATTCTCATACGGGAAAATTGATTATCGAAGTGGTCGGATTCTCCGCGACTTCGGGGACATTTTTCTCCGACCTGATTGGTGGTGCATTGACCAACCAGTCGCCCAACGATGCGTTCTATTGGATTTCGATCGGGTTCTGAGTTTTCGTCGTGGTACGAGCGTAGGTGTGCGCGATCGCAAGGGAGAGCAGATGAAAAAGTCTCGATGGCGTTGGTGTACGGTTGCGGCGATCGTAAAGATGGCTGCGCTGTTCGTGCTTGCGCCGGCATTCGCTCAAGGTCCGCCAAATCTGCCGCCGTCCGGCGCATACCTGCCGATTCCCAACTTCACTGGTGTAGGTGCGGGTGCGCAGTTTCGCGCGGCGATAAACGATCGATTCGCAGGTACGCAGCAGATCGCACCGGCGGTGGTATCGCCGGCGTTCGCCAATCTGCCGACGGAGCAGGACGGATTGCTCGTTTACTGCGCCGACTGCGAGCGCGCGACGCCGTGTGTGAGCGGCGGTTCCGGAGCCTGGGCGCTTGGTACGCGTGGGCAATGGTCGTGCTCGACACCACCGCTCGAGACCGCACTCAACGCCAACGGAAACAAAGTGAGTTCACTCGCTTCGGCGACCACTTCGGGCGATGCGATCGCGTTCGGCCAAACTGGCGCACAGCTGAATACACTGTTGGGCGCGCGAGGCGATGGCACCGATTCCATTTCAAACTTTAACGTCAACGGCGTATTCAATGTCCGGGCCTTCGGCGCCAAGGGCGACAATACTACTGACGACACCACCGCCATCCAGAATACCTACAATGCGGCCTGTACCGCAGCCACGAGCAACCCGACGCAGGCGCCGACAGTCTATTTGCCCGCGGGGCGCTACCTGACCAGTTTTCCGATCATCATGAATTGTAGTTCGCCGATTCATCTCCGCGGCGACGGCGAGCAAGCATCGGTCATCACGGCAGGCCAGGGTCTGTTTCCGATCCTCTACCTGGAGAGCCCGCAGAACGCGGGATCGATCGGAACATTTACCGCGACCTCACTCGCGACCGGAGCTGGCAACTCGTTGAATTTTCCCACCGGTGCAAACTGGTACTTACGGTTGAACGACGTAACTGAAGGCAACAGTCCGGGTTCGCCATTCGAAACGGCGGCGGCGATCAATGGTATGAACGCCTTCAGCGTGGAAATGTTCTTCAAGTACACGGGCACCTCCAATGGTGCTTATTATCTGATTTCAAGCCGAGGTAGCGATCTCGATCAGCCTGTGTTCGGGGCGATGGACCTGTTTCTTACGCAAAGCGGTTCAGGCAATACCCTGAGCGGATGCCTGACGACTTCGGGTTCAGGCCGCATCTGCATCAGCAACGCAGGCAGCGTGAGCGCCAACGCCGTGCACGAAGTTGAGTTCAATTACAACGGATCGGGAATCCGTCTGTTCCTCGATGGGACTCAGATTGGTAGCACGGTTGCAGCATCCGGAACGTTTGTGCAGCAGGCAGCGGAGGAGTTCGCACTTGGTGCGCTGTCCAACTTCCAGGGTAATATCAATCCGGGCGGGCTGGTATGGGCGGGACAGCTGGATTCGATCCGGATTTCAAACGTTGCGCGCCACACCTCGGCCTTCAGTGCGCCAACATCGAAGTTCAGTTCTGATACTAACACCGCGTTTCTGACGAACATCGATAACACGGTTGATACCCTCGTGCAGGTAGATTCGCTCTTTGGCACAGGGGCAAAGCCGTGGATGCCGATTCGCAACTGGGCGCTTGTAGGTAATTCGACGCAGAACCGCATAAGTGATTTGCGATTGCTCAACGGTACTTTCGGAGTGCTCGGCGTCGGTACCTTGTATCCCAACCTCGATCATCTGATTGTAGGCGGCACCGTCGCTTCGGTTGATTTCTATAACAACTGTTATGGCGGGCATTTCGAGCACCTCTTCCTCAATCCAGCGTCGGGCTCGCAGGCGGGGCTTCAATTGCAGGATAACTCAGGGCTGGTGCAGGCATCCTGGTTGACGATCTTTCCCGGAGCGTACGGAATGATGCTCCAGGACTCCGGCGGGACCTATTCACAGTTGTTCATTACACCTGGAGCGCAGACGATCAACGACGTAAACGCCGGTAGTTCGGTAGTATATCACGACTACGTATTCCAGGAGCCCGAAATAGACTTTGAAAACGGCGGCTCTCAGATACCGCTGCGCTTGTACGGCGACGGCACGTATGAAGTCGTCGGCGGCGATCTGCAACTCGGAAATCAGAACGCCGCGCAGCTATTTCCGGGAAACAATCCGCTCACTCTGACGCTGGTCGGAACTCACGTTGAAACCGGAACCTCGCCAGCGGCGTTGCTCGACTTCGTTGCGGGCGGGCAAGCGGTGGAATCGCCTGTGACCTGGATCAGCCCGGTCATCAATGGCAAGTCGCTTATACAATCGGGCGTAACGCTCGCGACGGACCCGACTCAAGTGCAGGCGATCGCCGATACGAGCAGTATCCAGCAGATGGCCGGCGCGCGCAACGACGGCGGCAACGCGATAAGCAATTACTCAGTAAATGGAGTCCAGAACGTTCGTGCCTACGGTGCTTCATGCTCGATCGCGACGGCCTCGGCAACTACTCAGGCCGGGAACACTTCCATAACGGTTAGCGCCGTGGGCGACTTTGCAGTCGGCCAGCACGTCAAACTCGATCACGCAGGCGTAGCCAGCGCGCTTACGGCGCCAACGATCGCGAGCGTGCAACTCTCGAGTTACGCTAACAATCCACACCCGACGGCTGACACGCAGATTGAGGGTAGTCCCGCGCTCAATTGCAACACCGATTCGTCTCATTCGCCGTTTCACAACGCTACCTGCACAACTAGCTATTGCTATAGTATCGTCAATGTCGCATCGAACGGTTCGTGGTCGGCGCCGAGTGCGGCGTCGTGTGTGAGCGGCGGTCCGGCGGTGGTGTCGTCGAATAATAACATCCAGGTTGGCTGGACTACCGATCCCAACGCTTTGGGCAGCTTGATCTTTCGATGCACGGGCACGTCATGCACTCCCTCGACGCTCTACGCCGTCTTACCCAACCTGCCAGTGGGGCAGGCTTCAGCGGGAACCTTCACATACGTCGATATGGGGAATTCGTTCGGACAGGACGAGGATTTCGGCAATTCGCGGCAGTCGGGTTCCGTCCCCGCGGATTTACTTACGACGATCACTGCGATTAGCGGAACGACAATCACACTCGCAAATGCGCCGTCACAAGCCGGAACGTTCACATTGCGGCATGACGACGCTCCGGCTTTCCAGGCAGCAATCAATGCGTCATGCATTGCGAATGGCCATACCGAGAATTGCGGTACGGTCTTCGTGCCAGCATGCGGAAATCCGTATCCGCTAGGCCAGACGGTGAGCTTCTACGGCCTTTTGGGCGCCGGCCTACGAGGCGCGGGCGATACGGGACAAGGCGCGTGGGCAACACAGATACAGTGGGACGGACCGACGGGAGGAATACTATTCAACCTCAACAAGTCAGGATGGGGCAGCATCGAAGATCTGGGTATACCCGGAGTTGCGGGCAACACCCCGGGCATCGTTTTCAACAACGATAACTACAATGGTACCGGCCCCGGTGCGACTCTGGCAACAACGGGCACCACGCCGACGCGATGGACGTTCAGGCATAACGAGTGCGGTTCGGCTGGAGTATGCTTCACGGTCGGCACGGGCGCGATTGTCGCCAACGTCGAGAACATGACGTACGACGGCGATTGGGTCGACGCGCCAGCAAGCAAAGGCGGATGGTCCGGATGGTACGGGGCCAATGCCGAGTCCTACAATGAGGTGATCGATGGCGGCCAGGCCGGAGAACGCGATTTCGGGATGAACTTCCCTCACGTCGGTTCCTTCGGGGTCCGCGACATCAATTTGACTAACAATATAATCGATTTGTTCTCACAATCGATCAGTGAGTACGGCACGCTCGATCGCGGTGTATCTGAAAGCGCTCAATACTTTGTTTACTCGACCGGAAGCGTTGGTCAACTCTCTGTAAAAGGATTCAGGCTGGGCGACGTTGCCGGTCCGAATGGCTACCTCATGTTTATTCCGCACGGTAACTTAGCTTTTGAAGATAGTTTCGTCGATACGAACTTTTCGAATTCAGAGAATATTGCAATAGATCCGAGCGGAAGCGACGGTGCGGCAGTATTCATCAATAACTTGTTTGGCAACGCGCTCAAAAACGACGGCGTTGGCGGAAACTATCCGCAAACGCCATTCAACTCGCCGCTAACCGACACCAACGGCGGCCAGCGAATTCCGCAGTATATCGAAATCGGTGATCACGTGAGCGACAGTTCGGCGAGCGTCTTCAACGCGGTGCCATTTGTGATCACCGGCCGCACGGGAGGCAGTCTCCCGGTGGTGCTTACTAACGGCAACATCGTCTCGATGGCCGATCCGACGGGCACGAATGCCGCGCCGACGCTGAGCAGCTGCGGATCGAGTCCGGCGATTGGATCAACCTCGACCAACACGGCGTTTACAATTACGGTCGGCAGCGGGACCGTTACGAGCTGCGGTGTTTCGTTTGCGAGTGCGCAACCGTTTGTGAATCCGCCGGTGTGCACGATCCAGGACGTGACGCAGGGAATCACGCTCAAACAATCGTCACTCACCAATGCCGGGGTTACGTTAGGGGTGCCCAGCGGGGTTTCGAGCGTCGGTGGCGACACTATCAACGCGACGTGTGTCGGCAAGTGATAGCGGTCTGGCAATATTCCCGATTTTGATAAAACAGCGCTCATCGTCATGATGGTCGCGGCATGAGACTGACTCCGACTCGAAGATTTGCCATCGCAATCGGCGGCATAATGCTGTTGGTCGCGATCGGCACTACCGGTTACATATTGATCGCCGACATGTCGTTCATCGATGCGCTCTACATGTCGGTAATCACGATATCGACGGTGGGATTCGAGGAAGTCAAGCCGCTCGGCCCCGGCGGGCGAATCTTCACGATGTTTCTGATCGTCACCGGCGTTGGCACGGCGCTATATTTGTTCACTGTCGCGGCTGAGCTTGTGGTTGAGGGGCAGCTCCGCGAGTTCCTGGGGACGACATCGATGCAGCGAAAGATACATCAGCTCCGCGATCACATTATCGTATGTGGCTACGGACGGTTCGGCCGCGCCGTGACAGATGAGTTGAAGCGCGACGATCTGGCGGTGGTGGTTATCGATCCGAATCCGGGGCTCGAACCCGAGCTAATCCGCGCCGGAGCGCTGTTCATCGTGGCGTCCGCTCTTGAGGATGCAATCCTCGAAGAGGCCGGCGTCCGAAACGCTCGCGCGATCGTCGTCGCGACCGGCTCCGATGCGGACAATGTGTACATCACGCTGTCCGCTCGCGAGAAGAACCCCATTATCAAGATCCACGCGCGTGGAGAGACCGAGGCGGGGATGCGGCGCCTCAAGCTCGCGGGCGCCGACTCGGTGATTTCCTCGTATCAGCACGGTGGGATGCGTGTGGCAGCCATGATCACGCGGCCTGCAGTGGTCGATTTTCTCGAGCTCACCTTGCCAGGACGCGGGGTCCAGATCGATCTGGAGGAAATCCAGGTTGTCGAGGGCAGTCCTGCGGTCGGCAAAACGATCGAGTCGGTGGAGCGGGGCACGGCGCGGCTGCGCGTCGTCGCGCTTCAGCGCGGCGACGAACCGATAACGATGGTACCTGGAGCGTCCGAGATCATTCGCGCCGGCGACCGGCTCGTGGTTATTGGTGATCGGACGAGCCTTGGCCGAGTAGCAGACATCCTCAATCGGTGAGGGGAAGGCATCATCGACGCGCGAGCGCGTCGATGATGCCTTCCATCGCGATGCCGCGCGAGCCTTTGACGAGCAGTACATCGCCGGGGCGTATCGCCGCCGCGACGAGCGCGGTGGCGGCCGCGATGTCCGGCGCGCAAGCGAGGTGGACGGCGCCTGCGGCGCCGCCCACCTCGCTTGCGCTTGCGGCGGCGCTCATTGCGGGCCCCACCGCGATCAGCGCCGCCGGTCGCGATGCGACCGCGGCACTGATCGCGTCTTTGTGTGCCTGCTCTGACAGCGCACCCAGCTCGAGCATGTCGCCCAGCGCGAGCACGAGCCGCGCGCCAAGGCCTTCGGCCACTTCGCCCGCGGCCGCCAGCGCCGCGATCAGAGCGCGCGGGCTTGAGTTGTAGCTGTCGTCGAGTACGACGAGATCGCCGATACGCCGCGTACTGAGGCGTCCTGGAACGGGCGCCGCCGCCGCCAGGGCCGTAGCTATTGCTGAAAGCTGCGTGCCACTGAGCGGTGCGGCGCTCAGCGCCGCACCGGCCGCGATAGCGGCAGCGCAGTTGAGCGCGGCGGCTTCGCCCAGCAGTTGTATGGTGGATTCGACAATCGCCGGCGTCTCGCCCTCAGCGAGTGCCCGAGCAAGCGCATACTTCACGCGCGACCGGCCCGGAGCTTCGATGACGCGATCGACAAGTCGCACGGCGGCTTTTGTGGATTTACCGAACGTGAGTTCGCGCATATGCCGCGGGATGCGGGCGAGGACGAGCGGTTCCGCGTCCGACGTGATCGCGATCGCTTTTGCCGTGGAGAAGAGCGCCGCCTCTTCGTCGGCCACGTCGTCGAGCGTGCCGAGGCCTTCGGTGTGCTCGAGGTCCACGTTCAGGACCATCGCCACGTCGGGTTCGACGATACGCGCCAGGTGCGCAATCTCGCCGGGCTGATTAGTGCCGCATTCGATTACCGCCGCGCGATGCTCTCGCGTGAGCGTGAAGATCGTCATTGGCACGCCGATGCGGTTGTTGAAGTTTGCCGTAGTCGCGAGCGTCGGTCCGAAGAGCGCACGCGCGACGATTGCGGTCAGTTCCTTGGTCGTGGTCTTGCCGACGGCGCCGCCGATCGCGATCGTCGGCAGGCGGCGAGCCGCCCGTTCGCGTGCGAGATGGAAACGCGCTAGCGCTCCGATCGCGAGCAGTGTGTCTGACACTTCGATCGCTGGGAAGCCGCCGAGTGCTCTGCCGTTCTCAACAATCGCCGCGGCCGCGCCGCGCTCATGCGCCTGTGACAGATAGTTATGACCGTCATTGGAAGGGCTGCGCAATGACACGAACAGCGCTCCCGGTTGCATCGTACGAGTATCGATACTGACGCTGCGAGTTGTGAGCGCCGCATCCCCGACGAGCCGTCCTCCCGTCGCGCGCGCGATCTCTTCCAGCGTAAAGCTCGCACTGTTCCGCGGAATCTCCGCTGCCATCGCATGTCATTGTGCCTAAAACTGCGCATCGCTCATACCGCTTCGCTTGACAGAAAGCGCGAGCCTTATCAGGCTTCACTTTCCAACGAGCGAACTGGAGGAGAGCTGATGGCTGATGGTAAGCCGCTAGTCGGGATCCTGATGGGCAGTAAAAGCGACTGGGAGTACATGTCGGCGGCGGCCGAGGTCCTGGAAGAACTTAAAGTTCCACATGAAGCTCGGGTGCTGTCCGCGCATCGCACACCGGACCAGACACTTGAATACTCGGCCACCGCGCACGAGCGCGGGCTCCGGGTAATAATCGCAGGTGCCGGAGGTGCGGCGCACCTTGCCGGGGTGCTCGCGGCCAAAACGATCCTGCCGGTTATCGGCGTGCCGATGCCGACGACTTCCCTGCAAGGTATGGACTCGCTGCTTTCTATCGTCCAGATGCCCAAGGGGATTCCCGTGGCGACGATGGCGATCGGCAAGCCCGGCGCCGGCAACGCCGGCCTCTACGCAGCGCAGATTCTCGCGCTTCACGATCTGACGCTGGCCGACCGCCTCAAACAGTGGCGTGCGGCGCGTGCGCAGGAATTGCTCAAGCAGACGCTGCCCTGAAATGCGCAAGGCCGAGATTGATACTCCGGCGCTGATTCTCGACCTCGACGTAGTCGAGGCGAATATCCGCGCGATGGCGGACTACTTCGCCGTGCGGCCGCAAAAGTTAAGGCCTCACTTTAAGACCCCGAAGACGCCCGAAGTGGCGCGGCGCCAGCTCGCCGCAGGGGCAATCGGGATCACCGCCTCGAAGATCGGCGAGGTCGAAGTGCTTGCCCGCGCGAGGCTCGGGCCGGTTCTACTCGCGAACCAGATTGCGGGAGCACAGAAGATCGATCGGCTGTTTGCCGCGGCGAGCAAGATCGACGTCATCGCGACGGTCGAAAGCGAGTTCAACATCAACGAGCTCGAAGCGGGTGCGGCACGAGCAGGGCGCGGACTTGAAGTAATAATTGAAGTTGATACGGGGATGCATCGCTGCGGCGCCGAGTCGCCGCAGGAGACCGTCGAGCTCGTGCGCCGGCTCAGGCGCGGTCCGCTCAAGTACCGTGGCATCATGGGCTACGAAGGCCACGCCGTGCTGCTGCCCGATCGCGAGAAGCGAATCGCGACGGCGACGGCGGCGCTCACGCGACTCAGCGACCACGTCGAGGCTCTGCGTCGAGCGGGCTTGCCGCCCGAAATCGTGAGCGCCGGCGGAACCGGCACCTACGACATCGCGGGCAACTGGCCTGACGTGACCGAGGTTCAGGCGGGCTCCTACGTCTTCATGGATGGCGCCTACCGAATTGTGCGGCCCGACCTGGGGCAACCCGCCCTGACGCTGCTGACGACGGTCATTTCCAGGCGCGGCGATCGAGCGATTACCGACGCGGGGCTGAAGGCTCTCACCAACGAGTTCGGACCCCCGACAGGAAAAGATTTGCCCGTGAAGGTGGCGCGGCTTTCGGAGGAGCATGGCCATCTGGCGGCCGGCGACCTCGAGATCGCGCCCGGCTCGAAAATCGATTTGGTGCCGAGTCATGGCGACACTACGATTAATCTCCACAGCGAGTACTATGTCGTGCGCGGCGACGAGGTCGTCGCGATTTGGCCGATCGAGGGTGCAAGAGCATTTCGATGAGCGTTGAGCGTCATCCGCGCAGGCTTGCGAAATACTGGGCCACAGCGGCAGCCACGGTATCCATGCTGGCGGCGATCGGCATCGCGTTCGCCGCCACGGTGAAGACGGCCGGCAAGTTGAAGCTGCCGCCTCATACCGACGTGATCGTGATTTGCAACGATCCCACCGTGCTCACCGTCCTCAACCAGGACTTCGCGGCTGAGCGCCGCACGCTTGGCAACGTGACTGACACGGTAACACTGACGGTGACGGTGAACCAGAAAGTCATGGCGCCGGGAGTTTCACTGTCGGAGGTATTTCCCGGCGATCCGGCGATGGTGCGGCTGCTCGAAGAGGCGGGCGGGAATGCGCCGCCGCTCGGCGACACCGGCGATCAGCAGCTCGATCCGTACGCGGAGGCGGCGCGGCGCCAGGCGCAAGGTACCGACGACGACCTCACATCGGCCTTCCGCAATGAGCAGGCTTTCAAGGAATCGATGCGCGGTAACGGTTCGTCGCCGTACGACTCGATTCCCAAGAACCAGATCTATGACACCGTGATTTTCGCGCGCGCCAACCTGGGATCATTGTCCGGAGAACTCAAAGTGCTCGCGCTGATTCATGGCGGCGACGATGCCGAGCAAGCCAAGAGGATCGTCGGCGAAGAGATTGCCAACAACCTCTTGCACTGAGTTAGTTTTCTTCCTGATTCCCGGTCTCGTTGCGTGGTTGTGGCGCGACGCTGGTCCCACGTGCTGAGGGCAGCACAGCGCTGGCGGCGGCCATCGGCGCGGTTTGCGCGGCTGGCGATGCGATCTGCGCGGGGCTCGAGACTGGAGCTTCGGCCGGCGCAACCGACGTCTCGATCGTCGCGCCCGGCATCGGTGCGGACGAAGCGGCCGACGAGGGATGAAGCGCCTGCTTGATCAGCTCGAAATGGCGCAACGCGAGTTCCGCGACCGCCCCGAGCGCCGCGATGACGAGCAGCCCGATGACGAGCGTGCGCCAGGAGCCACGTCTTTTCTGGACCATCGTGATGGGCTCGGACATCCGCGTGACATTGGTCTCGGAGCGCTGCACGTCACGCACAAAACGCGACGCAACTTCCTCGGCGTCGAGGTCAAGAAAGGTCGCGTAGCGCCTCAGGAATGGCAGCACATAAAGTTGATCGGAAATCGCTCCGTAGTTGTCGCTCTCGATCATCCGCACATAATGGATCGGCAGATGGGTCTCGCGCACGACGTCGTCCTGCGAAAACCCTTTGCGCTCGCGCGCTTCGGCGATCGACTGTCCGAGCGTCAAGTCGTTCGGCGATGCTTGATTCGGCGGGGAGGCGGGCTGGTTTTTCTTGTCTGCCACTGTCGGGTTCTATGCTCGCGCGCAAGTGTTCCAGATTTTCATGCCTGCGTCAGCAGGGCCTCAACGCACCCTGTACAGCTTGGGCGCGCGGAGCAGTTGAGTTTGCTGCATGTTCTTGCGCGCGGCTGCGACGTAGCCCGGATCGGGTTTGCCCTCGAGCGACGCGGCCTTGTCGCCGTAGTTAATCGCGTCCTGCCAGTTGCTCTGCTGGAACGAGAGCATGCCGAGGTAGTCGTAGGCCCGCGAATACATCGGGTCGTAGCTGATCGCGCGATGGAAATCGTCGGAGGCCGCGATCATCTCGCCGCCCTGGTAATACTGGACCCCGCGCTGCGTGAAGATTTGCGCAGCGAGATTCTGCAGCTTGAGATTGTTGGGATCGTGACTGAGCGCTGCGGTCACGTCAGCCGCAGCCGCGTCGAGCTGCCCCGTAGCCAGCTCCTGCTGGGCGTGGTCCTGATAAACCGGCGCGCAGCCGCCAAGCGCAAGCGCAAATATCGCGGCCAGAGCCGCACACAAAGCCTTCCGCATCACACCCCTGCCAGCGTGAAACCTATCGCCACAACGCATCGGTTCCAAGCCCGGCGTCGCTGCGGATGAACATTCTTATCCGCCATCCTGTGCACAATTCGGCGCGGCGCTGTCGGCGTGGCCGTTGAGGAGCGCGATTTTCTTGCCTTCGCATCCGAGCACCGTGGGCGGCGGGGCAAGCGACGCAGTGAGCGCGGCGAGATCCTTGCGATTGACGATCAGCACCATGCACGTCCCGGATCCCCAGGTATGCTTCAGGCTCGACTCCGAACCGATAAAGAAACGCCTGTCGAGCGTCTCCGGTTCGCCGGTCTCCGCGAGCTCGCCCCAATACTCGACGCGCGTTTCGATCGTCCCGGTATAGAAGGGCAGCGACTGAACGTAATGGCGATACGAACCGAGGACACACCCACCCTGCACGTAAGGCTTCACGATCGAAGCGAGATCGCGATAGGTCGTGAGTGGAGCCACGTCGCGGCGCGCGCGCTCGCCGAGGCCCAGCGTCGCGATCATCGCGAGCGCCATGGCGGCGGCGCCGTAGCCGACGCGGCCTTGGTCGTGCGCCGTTCCGTACATCATGATCGCGCCGACCACGATAAACAGCGCGACGATGACAGCGTCCTGTGCGAGGGCAGGATGGGCGCGATTCACGAAACCGTAGACCACTGCGGCGCCCGCGATCGCGCCGATCGCATTGACCGCCAGAAACCACAACAGCAGGCGCGAGCGCGACTCGGCGCTCATCGCTCGAAGGCGATAGAGTCCATTGCCGGCGGCAATCGCAAGCGGCGGGATCGCAGGCAGAATATACGAGCCCAGCTTCGAGCGCGGAATCGAGAAGAAAACAAAAATCAGTACGAACCAGATCGCGAGCAACCGAGCCTCGGAGCGGCGGCTTTCACCTACGGGCGTGCTCCCGGAATACAGCGCAAGGAACCCATCGGGCGCGAAGAAAATCCACGGCCACGCCCCACCGATAAGGATCGGAATAAAGAACCACAGGCCCCATCCGTGCTCGCTCGAACTGACGTAGCGCTGAAGATGCTCGTGCACGAAGAAGAAGTGCAGGAAGCCCGGGTTGCGCATCTCGGTGAGCACGAACCATGGCGCGACGATCGCGACGTACACGATCGCGCACGTGATCAGCGGCATCTTCCGGATTTCGCGGCCGCGCTTTTCGATGACGATCCAGACGAGAGCGATCAGACCACCCAGTAAAAGCGCGACCGGGCCTTTGGCCAGCGTTCCCAGCGCGAGCATCGCGGACGTGAAGAGCATCCACAGTCGCGCAGTGCGTGAATCAAAGGCGGGGGCGCGAGCGGCGGCATAGAAGGCGCCGATTGCGGCAGTAAGAAAGAACGCGAGCGCCGGGTCGAGTGTCGCGAAGCGCGCGAAGCCGAAGAACAGCGGGCTCAGCGCCAGCGTCATCGCAGCGAGAATCGCGGTGTCAGCCCCGAGCATCGCCTCGGCGAGCGCGGCCGTCACCACTACCTGCCCGACGCTGAACAGGGCGGCGGGCAGGCGCACCGCGAACTCATTGGCGCCGAAAATTTTGATCGATTCCGCCTCGGCCCAGTAGACCAGCGGAGGTTTCTCGAAATAGCGCTGCTGGTCGTCGCGCGGCGTTACGTAGTCGCCGGTCGCGACCATCTCGCGCGCGATCTCCGCGTAACGCCCCTCGTCAGGCTCCCAAAGCGCAGGCCGTCCAAGCCCGGGAAGATAAAGAATCGCTGCTCCGAGCGCGATCAGAATGAAGCGCAGCCAGCGGTTGCCCCGAGCCATGACGCAGCAGTCTCCCGGTAGCGACGAAAGAGATCAACGCCCGAACGATTCAAGCGCCGGCATTTCTGGTCCCCCTTCCCGTGCGGGAAGCGGTTTAGGTCGTTGTCCGGATCTCTTGAATTCGCCGAGCATTGCCGGCGAAAAACCTACCTAACACACCTTCCCTTCCGATGCGGGGAGGGCAGGTTGTCGCCGCGGAATTTGTTGCGGAGTTTTACGGGACCTTCGTTCGAGTTTTTTGTCTGCAAGACGGTCGGGTGGTCATCTTTAATTGCTCGGCCTTGTTTGTAACAATCACCTGACGGTTCGGTACCTTCGCTAGCCTTTGCGCCCGGGCCTCTACATCAGAAAATGACTCCATCCGGAAAAATCGCGCCGCTTCGCGGTATCTCCGCGCAATCGCGAGCGCCCGAGCGGCTCGTCTCGATTGTCATCCCCGTTTATAACGAATCGGCGAATCTCAACGCGCTGTGGACGCGGCTGCGGCCGGTGCTCGCCGGCCTGGACCGAAGCTGGGAGGCGGTTTTCGTTGACGACGGCTCGCGCGATGACTCGCTGAAGATCCTCTGCTCGATAGCCGCCGACGAAGACGGCCGTGTGCGCGTGGTCGAGCTCGCGCGCAACTTCGGGCAGCATTCGGCGATCCTCGCGGGCTTCCGCCAGTCGCGAGGCGAGGTTGTCGTCACGCTCGACGCCGACCTGCAGAATCCTCCCGAGGAAATTCCGCGGCTGCTCGCCGCGATCGACGAGGGCAACGATGTCGTCGGCGGATGGCGCGAGGAGCGGCAGGACGACGCGTTCCGGCGTTACGCATCGCGCCTTCACAATCGGTTGACGTCGCTGATCGTCGGCGTGCCGATGCACGACTACGGATGTATGCTGCGCGCCTACCGGCGCCACGTCGTCGACACAGTAGCGGACTGCGACGAGAAGGCGGCTTTCGTTCCAGCGCTCGCCAACACTTTCGCCAAGCGCGTTGCCGAGATCCCGGTCGCCCACGACGAACGCGCGAGCGGCGAATCCAAGTACAACCTGTTCAGCCTCGCGAAACTGAGCCTCAACCTGATCACCGGCTTTTCGCTGATCCCGATCCAGGCCGTGAGCCTTGCCGGAATCGCAATCTTCATCCTCGACGCGATCCTCGCCGTGCTGCTGATGGCGCATCGGCTGATCTACGGACCGCAGGAAGAAGGCGCGGTCTGGATGCTTTTCACGATCCTGTTCTTCTTCATCGGGTTTATCGTGCTGGCGCTGGGCCTGATCGGCGAGTACGTCGGGCGCATCTATATCGAAGTGCGGCGCCGCCCGACTTACATCGTGCGCGCGGTTCACAGCGCGGCCACGGAGAGCGGCGAACCGTATCGCCAATAGCGTGGAGTTGCAGAACTCGAGTATCGCGGCGCAGGTGAGCTCCGCGCCTTGCGTGCTGTTCGCCTATCACGAGATGGGCTACGCCTGCATCGAGGCGCTGCTCGCGATGGGCGCGCCGATCGCGGCCGTGTTCACGCACCTCGATGATCCGCACGAAGAAATCTGGTGGCGGAGCGTCGCCGATCTGGCGCTGCGGCATGGCGTGCCGGTCCACGTGCCCGATCGTGTCGATGACACCTGGCGCGAGCGCATTGCGGCGATGAATCCGGCGGTCATCTATTCCTTCTACTACCGCTACCTGATTCCGGAGAGCATCCTCGAACTCGCGCACCGCGGCGCTTATAACATGCACGGCTCGTTGCTGCCGAAGTATCGCGGGCGAGCGCCGGTGAACTGGATGCTCGTGAATGGCGAGCGCGAGGCGGGTGTCACCTTGCATCACATGGTCGCGCGCGCCGATGCGGGCGATATTGTTGGACAGCGCGGCATTGCGATCGATGATGATGACACGGCGCTCACGCTCTATCGGAAGCTCGTGCCGCTCGGCGTTAGATTGATCAACGAATTTCATCCGCAAATTGTTGTGGGCGGCGCGCCGCGAAGGCCGATGAATATCGCCGAAGGCAGCTACTTCGGACGGCGGCGGCCCGCGGACGGGCGCATCGACTGGAATTGGCCGGCGCGGCGAATCTTCAACCTCGTGCGCGCGGTCACGCATCCTTATCCGGGCGCGTTTACGACGGTGGACGGCCGTAAACTGATAGTGTGGCGCGCGGCGATCGCGGCGGAGTCCGGAACGCGCGGAGTTGCGGGCGCGATAATCGCCGAACGTGGCGACGGCTCGCTCGAAGTCGCGGCGGGCGAGGGCAGTATCACAATCGTGCGCGCGCAGTTCGAAGGCGCGGTTGAAGGTCCAGCACGCGCCGTGCTCGGCGACAAGGGCCGCATCGGCGGCCGAATTTGAATTGAACATTGGTCTCAGGAGGCATCATGCGAATTCTGATCACAGGCGGCGCGGGATTTCTTGGCTCGCATCTCGCCGACGCTTTTATCGCACGCGGCGACGAGGTCTTCGTGCTCGATACCGGCTCGATCGCCAAGGTGCGGCATCTCCTGAACAACCCGCGCTTTCATTACGTGCATGATTCGATTTTCAACATCGAGTTGATCGACGGCCTCGTCGCCAAGTCGGATCTCATCTACCACCTGGCCGCCGTCGTTGGCGTCGAGCACTATGTCGGCGATCCATACGAAACACTTAATGTTAACGTGAACGGCACGCAGAACATCCTGAAGGCCGCCTACAAGTACAGCAAGAAAGTGGTGTTCAGCTCGACGTCGGAAGTGTACGGACGTAATCCCAAGGTGCCCTGGCGCGAAGACGACGACCGCGTGCTCGGCGCCACCAGTATCGACCGCTGGTGCTACTCGACCTCGAAAGCGGTCGGCGAGCATTTCTTCTTCGCGTACCACAAGCTCGGACTGCCGATGACGATCATGCGCTATTTCAACGTCTACGGTCCGCGCCTCGACAAGGTCGACGTCGGCCGCCTGTTCACGATTTTCATGGGGCAGCTGCTGCGCGGCGCTGACCTGACTGTTATCGGCGATGGCCAGCAGACCCGCTGCTTCACCTACGTGACCGACGCGGTCGAGGCCACGATCCAGGCGGGAGTAAACCCGAAGGCCGATGGGCAGGCGATCAATATCGGCGTTGACATCGAGACAACAGTGCTCGAGTTCGCCAAGCTGATGCTCGAGCTGTACGGCGAGACCCGCTCGAAGATCAAATTCGTCACGCAGGAAGAGGTTTACGGCAACAGCTACGAGGACATCCCGCGCCGCGTGCCCGATAACGCCAAGATGCGCACGCTGCTCGGCGTTACACCGAAAGTGAGTCTGCGCGAGGGCGTGAAACTCTCGATGGACTGGTTCCGGCAGGAAATGGCCTAGCGTTCGACCTGGTTCAATGGAAGTCGCGCTCAAGATCGACGTCGATACCCACCAGGGCATGGAACAGGGCGTGCCGCGCCTCGTGCAGATGCTCGAGCGCGACGGCATCACGGCGAGTTTCTATGTCGCCATGGGGCCGGACAACTCGGGCCGCGCGGTCGCGCGCGTTTTCCGCAATCGCGGATTCCTCAAGAAGATGTTCCGCACCAATGCGGTCGCGATGTACGGCGTGCGCACGATTCTGTCGGGCACATTGCTGCCAGCGCGTCCGATCGCGCTGGCGTTTCCCGAAACGATGCGCGCGCTCAAGCGCAGCGGCTTCGAAGTTGGCGTTCACGGCTACGATCACGTGCGATGGCAGGACGAGATCGACCGTATCGGCGAACGCGGCGTGCGCGATGAATTGACAGATGCGCGCGAAGCTTATCGCGCAATCTTCGGCGAGGCGCCGCGCAGCTTCGCCGCACCGGGATGGCGCACGAGCTCGGCCGCTCTGCTCGCCCTCGAAGATCTCAAGCTCGACTATCACAGCGATACGCGCGGACGTTCGCCCTATCGATGCGTCGTCGAGGGCCGCGCGCTAGCGACACCCGAGATCCCCACGACGCTGCCGACGCTCGACGAGGTGATGGGCCGACCCGAACTGCACGACGCTCAAGCCGTCCACGATTTTTACCTCGGCCAGTTCAGGGAAGACTCGCTCAACGTTCATACGATCCACGCCGAGACCGAGGGGATGGGCCAGCTGGATGCCTTCACCGCGCTGGTGCGCGCACTCGGCGAACGCGGCGCGAAGTTCGTGCAGTTGCGCGATGTGGCCGAACGTCTTCGGACCTCGGAGCTGCCCGCGTGCGAGGTCATCCGCGATACGCTGCCGGGCCGCGCCGGCTGGATCTCCGCGCAAGGAGCCTGAGCTTCTTCGTTCGGACTACGGCGCGAGCGAAGCGCCTCCTACGACTCCCAGCTCGAACGTCGCGAAATCGCCCTCGAGTTCCCATTGCTGGCTCGCGCGCTCGCTGTTGCTCAGCAAGCTCTGGCAAGGCGCGGAGATTCGGCGCGCTAACGGTGAGTCATTGATACAGGCGCTATTGCGCACGAACGGCACCGTGCTCGCCCAAAGACTCTCGCCCGGCAGGAAGCCATATTCGAGGCTGTTGCGCGCGAGCTGCTTCAGGTCGGTGTACTTGAGCTGATACGTATCGGACGCGCGCTGATACTCGTGCGTCAGATCGATCCGCGACACGCCCGCATCATCGGTCGCGAGCGTGAGCGGCACGCCGTAGGAACGATAGGTCTCGAATGGATGTGCAGACCCGACGACGTTCAGGATGAAGTCGTTGCTGGTCAGGCAAATCTCGACGAGCCGCTGCTCGGCGGCCATCTCCGTCATGAGCTGCTGCCAGTTGGTTTCACTTTCGATATCGACGCCGTGCCCGATACGATCCGCTCCTGCGGTCTCGACCGCGGCGCGAATGTGGAACGTAAGATCCTGCGGCGGCACAAAAACCGCCGTGAGCTCGCCGGCGTGAAGAGAAATCCTGACGCCCGGCACCACCTGCGACAGGAATCCGATGATCTGCATCTGCGTCAGGTAATCGCTCAGTGCGACCGGGTTGTCTTCTGGCGCAACGAGGTTTACTGCGAGCATTCGATGATCGGCGGCAGCCAGCTCGAATCCGTAAACCGCCGTCGCGAAAACGTTGATCGGCGTCTGCGTGCGATTGATCTGGTAGACGTAGCGGATCGTTTCGTCATTGCATGCCGGATCGGCGCGACGCGTGCCGCATCCGAGCTCTGAGCGCATGTCCGATTCGGCATCGTTGAGATCGCTCGTGCCGCCGGCGACATAGCTCGGAAAGTTGGGGTTGTTGACGATGAAGTCGAAGAGCTGCTGCATCTTCGTCGGATCGAAGGTCATTCCATTCACCAGCGCCCGGGTCTGGGACCCGCCGTTGAGCGACAGCATCAGCTCGATATATTTGACGTTCTCGGCATGCCAGACCGATGCGACCTCGGCGAGCATCGCGCCGGTCTTGACGCCTGAAATCGCGCCGAACTTCCCGAAGGTATCGAAGAAGTGATCGTGCCCGCTCGTCGGACCGGTCGAGACAAAGTTGCGCATCGAGAGCGCATCGATCATCGCGTTGTAGAAACTCGGTTTGCGCGTGGCCTGTGCGATTGGCGCGAGTCCCGCCGATGAATTACACGCCGGCGGCGATTGCGACGGCGTGACAATCGTGTACTGCGTGTCATTGCCGCATTTCTGATTCGTGCAAACGCAGTAGTTCAACTGCGAAGCCCACTTGATGTAGCTCTCCGCCAGCACCGCGCCGCTCAGATGATTGTGAATGTCGCCGCCTTTCGGCATGCGATAGAGAAACGCGCGCTCCAGCGCCGGGAAGTTTCTGATCAAGTTGAAATAAAGGCCGGTGCGGGTTTCAGGATCGAGGTTCCCGGTCCCAAGCGAAGGAGCGGGCGCGGAAGCCTTGAACGCATTCGCCGATGGCGCGGCGAGAAGAGCGATCGAGACGGCGACGATCGGAATAATCCAACGGCGTTGGCTATTGCTCATAGATCCTCCCGAGCGCACTTAGTAAGCGGTTATGATGCCAATGGCAATACTATTGCCGAGATCCCGGCTCGAATTTGATGAGCTCAGCTTTGGCCTGACGACCCGGCCGCGATGTGGTAGAGATCGGCCACCTTCTTAAGAGAGGACAACCACGATGCCGTCGCAGGAAAAGTTTGCCGAACATCCCCGTGAACTCGGTCTCGATCCCGCAAAGGTCGATGCGCTCTTCCAGCGCGCCGAGCGTGAAGTGAACGAAGGGCTTCTGCCGTCGGTGCAGATCGCCATCGCGCGCAATGGAAAGATCGGCGCGATGCGCACGTTCGGCAAAGCGAACCAGGGCGGCGCGGACAAGCCCGCCACCAACGATACGCTCTACGTCGTCTTCTCCTGCACGAAAGCGATCATGTCGGCCGCGTCCTGGATTGTGATGGGTGAGGGCAAGCTCGATCCCAAGGAGCGTGTTGCTGATATCGTTCCGGAGTTCGGCACCAACGGGAAGGAAAGCATCACCGTCGAGCAGGTGCTGCTGCATATCGGCGGCTTTCCGAATGCGCCTTATCCGCAGGGCGAATGGAATGATCGCAGCAAGCGCCTTGAGCGCTTTGCGAAATGGCGCCTCGAATGGCCGGTCGGCAGCAAGTTCGAATACCATCCGACCTCGGGCTTCTGGGTTATCGCGGAGATCATCGAACGCCGCACGGGACAGGGCTTTCGCGAGTTCGTGCGCGATCGAATCGCGACGCCGCTCGGCCTTCCCGAGATGCGCGTCGGCCTGCCGCGCGAGCATCAGAATCGCGTTGCCGATCTGTGCTACGTCGGCGAAGCGCTCACCAACGAGGAGCGCAAGAAACTCGGCATCCCCGAGATGCCGGAAACTGAAGTCACGGAGGAAGCGATCCTCGGCTTCAACGATCCCGGCGTGCGCGAAGCCGGCGTGCCGGGCGGCGGCGGGATCATGACAGCCGGCGACCTCGCGCTGTTCTACCAGGGCCTGCTGCACAATCGCGCATCCAATGGCGCGCCGATCTGGAACGTGGAGACGCTCAAGGACGCGCTGCGCGTGCGCTCGGGCGACTACAAGGATCCGATTTTCGGATTCAAGGTAAATCGAGCGCTCGGCGTAGTTGTCGCCGGCGGCGATGGGATGGCGAGTTATCGTGGATTCGGAAAGACCAACTCGCCGTTAGCATTCGGCCACGGCGGCGCCGGCGGCCAGATCGGATGGGGCGATCCTGGCACCGGCATTTCGATCGGCTACTGCACCAACGGCTTCGATCGCAATGACCTGCGCCAGGGCCGCCGCGGCGTAGCAATCTCAAGCCACGCCGCCGCCTGCGCATAGGGCAACGAACGCAAATTGTCGACTCGTGACCACATCGCCGTTAAGGTAGTCACATGAAAGCATCGGTGCGGGAGTTGAAGGCCAATCTTTCAAGATACTTGGCCGCGGCGAAGGCTGGCTTTTGAAATAAACAAGCGGAAGTTCGAGTCGGACTGGGTTTCATTCAACCGGCTCCCGCTCGGCCTTGATACGATTCGTCGCGCCGGCGAATTCGCTGAGCAATTTGGCCTGGGTGCGTTTGATGCTTTGCATCTGGCGTCAGCAAATGGACTTCAATCGACCGTCAGGTCGCTGGTGGGGTTTGCGTCGTTCGACGTCGCGCTCAATCGTGCCGCCGCTCGGCTCGGAATGACTCTCATGCCTTCGGCCTGACCGCGGACCGGCAACATGTACGAAGCCGATACGATTGCGAAGTTGCTCGAGCGTGGCGATGCGCCTAGTCCGGCGCTGGCTGCGCCGGGGCGCAAGTCACTCAGCTACGATGGCTTGCGAGGGCTCCTGGAGCGGACGCGGCGTGATCTCAATGCGATTGGTGTCGGGCATGGCGATCGCGTTGCGATTGTTCTGCCCAATGGCCCCGAGATGGCGAGTGCGTTTCTCACCATCGCGAATGCGGCCACTGCGGCGCCGCTGAATCCCGGTTACAAGCAAAGCGAATTCGACTTCTATATTTCTGATCTCCACGCCAAGGCGCTGATCATCCTTGAAGGGATGGACAGTCCGTCGCGTGCTGTCGCGAGCGTCCGCGGCATCCCAATTATTGAACTCCTAGTTGATGCCGATAAGCCTGCGGGCGAGTTTTCGCTCAAGGCTGGCGCGTCATCTGATCATCAGCCGCTCGAGAATCGCGCGACCGAGCCTGAAGATATCGCGCTGGTACTTCATACTTCGGGCACGACCGCGCGGCCGAAGATCGTGCCGCTGTCGCATCGCAATGTCACCGCGTCTGCCGTGAACATCCGTGAAACCCTGCGCCTCACGCGCGACGATATCTGCCTCAACATCATGCCGCTCTTCCATATTCATGGCCTGATTGGTGCGGTGCTCTCGAGCATTGCTGCGGGCGCGTCGGTCGCATGCGCACCGGAGTTTGACGCGCTCAAGTTCTTCCGATGGTTCACCGAAATTCGTCCGACGTGGTACACCGCCGTTCCTACCATGCATCAGGCGATTCTTGCGCGCGCTGCGCGCAATGCCGACGCTGTCGCGGCGAGCGGGCTGCGCCTCATTCGCTCGTCGTCGTCGGCTCTACCGCCGCAGGTGCTGCAGGAACTGGAAAACGTGTTTCGCGCGCCAGTCATCGAATCGTACGGCATGACCGAAGCCGCCCATCAGATGGCGTCGAATCCGCTGCCGCCGCGCGAGCATTTCGCGGGCAGCGTCGGAGTCGCCGCAGGACCTGAGATCGCGATCATGAACGAAGGTGGCGGCTTGCTCGATGCGGACCAGATCGGCGAAATCGTGATTCGCGGCCGCAATGTGACTGGCGGTTACGAAAACAATCCCGAGGCGAACGCTAAGTCGTGGACTAACGGATGGTTCCGCACCGGCGACCAGGGCTTTCTCGATAATGCAGGGTACCTGCGACTCACGGGACGCATCAAAGAGCTAATCAATCGCGGCGGAGAGAAGATCGGCCCGGTCGAAGTTGAGACCGCTCTCCTCGATCATCCGCAGGTCCTGCAGGCCGCGGCGTTTGGCATGGCGCATCCGATGCTCGGCGAGGAAGTCGCGGCGGCGGTGGTTCTGCGCGACGGCGCAACCGCGAATGAGCAGGAACTTCGCGAGTTCGTCGCGTCGCGGCTGGCGCATTTCAAGGTGCCGCGCAGAATCGTCGTCCTCGAAACGATTCCGAAAGGACCTACCGGCAAGCTGCAACGAATCGGTCTCGCCAAGGTGCTTGGTCTCGAATCGTGAAGATCGCGATCTTCGGCGCGGGCGCGATCGGCGGAATGCTCGGCGCCAAGCTCGTGCAGTCGGGCGCCGACGTGACCTTCATCGCGCGCGGACCGCATCTCGAAGCGATGCGCCGCGATGGAATTACGCTTGTCAGCGCGGGCAGCCGCGTCAACATCAAGGCGCGATGCGCCTCCGATGCAACTGAGGCGGGCGCGCAAGACTACGTCATCGTCACACTGAAGGCGCATTCGCTGCCCGCTGCCGCGCCACAAATCGCGAAGCTGCTTGGAACTCATACCGCGCTCGTGATCGGAGTGAACGGCGTGCCGTACTGGTATTTCTACGGCCTCGATAGCCCGCATCGCGATCGCACGATTGAAAGCGTCGATCCTGGGGGAATCCTCTGGCAAATGTTGCCACCCTCGCGCGTGATCGGATGCGTCATCTATCCAGCGGCCGAAGTGATCGAGCACGGGGTGATTGAACACACTCACGGCAATCGCTTCACGTTGGGCGAGCCCGACGGATCGAAGAGCGAGCGTATCCAGGTGCTGGCCAAGCAACTAATCGCGGCCGGGCTCAAAGCTCCCATCCGGCCGCAGATTCGCGACGAGCTATGGGTGAAGCTTTGGGGCAATCTGTCGCTCAATCCGCTTTCGGCGCTGACGACGTCAACACTCGATCGCCTCGCGGGCGAGCCGGATCTTTACGCGGTCGCGCGTACGATGATGCGCGAAGCGCAAGAGGTCGCAGAGTCGCTTGGCGTGAAGTTCGGCGTCAGCCTTGAACAGAGAATCAATGGCGCGCTCGAAGTCGGGGCGCACAAAACCTCGATGCTCCAGGATCTGGAACGCGGCCGTCCAATGGAGATCGATGCGCTCCTCGGTGCAGTCGTGGAGCTCGGCGATCTAACTGGTCACGAAATGCCGATGTGCAAAGCGATCCTCGCCTTGGTGCGCGAGCGAGCTCGCCGCGCCGGCTGCTATCCAAGCTAGCGAAGCGAACTGCGCGATTCGGGCTAGGCTGCAAATGGATTGCTGGTGACGATTGTCGCTTCGCGATCGGCGCCGACGCCGACCATCGCGATTTGCACTCCGACCAGCTCTGCGATGCGATTTACGTAGTTGCGCATGGCATCCGGGATGTCGGCCAGCGTGCGCGCCTTCGCCGGGCTCTCGTGCCATCCGGGCATCTCTTGGTAAATCGGCTTAGCGGTCAGCAGCATCCGATGCGACGGTGGCATCTGGTCGTAGCGCTTGCCCTTGACGGTGTAGCCGACGCAAATCTTGATTGGATCCAACCCTGTCAGCACGTCGAGCTTGGTCAGCGCGATTCCCCATAGCCCGTTGACGCGAGCGGCGTAGCGCGTGAGCACTGCGTCGAACCATCCGATACGCCGCGGGCGGCCCGTGGCGCTGCCGAACTCGCCGCCTTCCTCGCGAAGCGCATCAGCGAGCTGTCCCGTGAACTCGCTGGGGAAAGGACCGGCGCCGACGCGTGTCGTGTAGCCCTTGCTGATGCCGAGAACGGCGAGCTGATTCGTCGGGCCGATCCCGACGCCGTCGAAGGACGCGCTCGCGATACAATTTGACGATGTCACGTACGGATAGGTGCCATGATCGATATCGAGCATCGTGCCGTGCGCGCCTTCGAAGAGCACCTTCTTGCCCGCCGCGATCGCCTCGCTGAGATATGCGCCGCTGTCGCACAGATACGGCAGCAGACGGCGGCGCGCCTTCGCCATCGCGTCGACGATCTCGTCGGCCTTGACCGTCTTGGCCTTGAGCACCGCCTTCAAGTAGAGATTTTTCTCGGCGACATTACGGCGGAGCTTTTCGACGAACGAGACCTGGTCGAGCAGATCCTCGAAGCGCAGCCCCGTGCGCGCCATCTTGTCTTCGTAGGTCGGGCCGATTCCGAAGCCGGTCGTGCCGATCGCGCGTTTGCCGGCGCGAGCCTCGCGCGCGCGATCGATCGCGATGTGGTAGGGCATCACCATGTGCGCGTCATAGCTGAGCCGAAAGAGGGCAGGGTCCTTCAGGAAACCGCTCTTCTTGAGGTTGTCGATCTCGACGAGCAGTGCGATCGGGTTGACGACCGTGCCGTTGCCTACGACGCAAGCCTTGTTCGGATGCAACGCACCCGCCGGCACGAGGCGCAGCACGAATTTCTGATTGTTGACGACCAGTGTATGCGCCGCGTTGTTGCCGCCTTGGAAGCGAACGACAACGTCGGCGTCGGCCGCGAGCATATCTACGATCTTGCCCTTGCCTTCGTCTCCCCACTGTGTGCCCACAACGGCAACGGTGTTCATATCAGTCCCCCGCCGGCCGCACTCCTGCGCCGGCCTACGCATCTGGTCCGTGGCCCGCGTATCCTAAAAGCGCCGCGCTACAATTTGAGCAGATCGGCCGCCGTAATCGCAGGATGAGTCTTGAGCCTGTCCAGCACCGCCGCCGGAACGGCGTCATCGACCTCGAAAACGCTGAGCGCCGTACCGCCCACGCGATCGCGCCCAAGTTCGAGGCCGCCGATGTTGATTCCGGCCTGGCCCAGGATCGTGCCGACAGCGCCCACCACGCCCGGCACGTCGCGGTTGTGCAGCACCAGGAAGTATCCTTCGGGCACCGCTTCAACCCGGTATCCGTCGATACGCGTGATCCTGAGACCGCGCGCTCCGAGCAGCGCGCCCGCCACTTCGTGCAACCCTGATGCGGTACGCACGCTCAATGACAAAGTGTTGACATAGTCAGTTGCTTCGCGCGTGCGGCGCTCGCTCACCATGATGCCGCGCTCGCGCGCGATAAAGGGTGCGTTGACGGCGTTGAGCTCCTCGGCCAGGAAACCGCTGAGCAGGCCCTTGAGCGCGGCGCCGGTTACAGCATCAGGCTTGATATTCGATGCTTCGCCGCCGAAACCGAGCGTTACTTCGAGCGGAGCGTCCTTGATCAGCTGCGCGGCGAGACGGCCGAGCTTCTCCGCGAGTGTCAGATGCGGTCCCAGGATCTCGAGCTCTTGCGGGGTGAGCGCGGGCATATTCACTGCGCTGCGAATCGTGCCCTCGATCAGGAAGTCCGCCACCTGCTGTGCGATGTCGATAGCGACCTGCACCTGGGCCTCGTCCGTCGCGGCGCCAAGATGCGGCGTTGCGATGACGGCATCGAGCTTGAGCAGCGGATGATCGGCGGGCGGCGGCTCATCGACGAACACGTCGAGCGCGGCGCCCGCGACCTTGCCCGATTTGATTGCCTCGGCTAGCGCGGCTTCGTCGACGATTCCACCGCGCGCGCAGTTGATGATTCGCACGCCCTTCTTCATCCGCGCGAAGGCTGCGGTGCCGATGATCCCGCGCGTGTCGTCCGTCAGCGGCGTATGCACCGTGATAAAGTCGGCGCGCTCGATCAGCTCATTCAGGCTGACCAGCTCGATTCCGAGCCTCGCCGCTGCTTCGGCGGTGAGAATCGGATCGTAGGCGATCACTTTCATTTTCAGGCCCGCCGCGCGATCGGCGACGATGCGCCCGATGTTGCCGAGGCCGACGACGCCGAGAGTCTTGTTGTGAACCTCGGCGCCGGTGAACTTGGTGCGCTCCCATTTGCCGGCTTTCACCGAGGCGTTCGCAGCGGGGATGTGCCGCGCCACCGCCATCATCATCGAGATCGCGTGCTCCGCGGTGGTCACGCTGTTGCCCGTCGGACTGTTCATCACGACGATGCCGCGGCGTGTGGCAGGCTCGAGGTCGACGTTGTCGACGCCGACGCCCGCGCGCCCAATCACCTTAAGCGAGGTCGCATGCTCGACGACTTCGCGCGTGACCTTGGTGCCGCTGCGAATCAGCAGCGCGTCATAGGGCGCGATGATGGCAGCGAGCTCAGCGGGCTTGAGACCCGTTTTGATGTCGAACTGAAGTTGCGGATAGCGCTTGAGGACTTCGAGTCCCTGCGGCGCGAGTGTGTCGCTTAGAAGAACGCGGAACGTTTCCGCCATTGCCGTATCAGATGCTCCTTGCGAGTCGCGCCTGCACGGCGGCCACACCCACACCATGGTTGATCTTTGCGCCAGCCTGCGCGAGCGCGATCTCAAACGCGCTCACCGCCACGAGCATGTCGAACGGGCTCAGATGCCCCATGTGTCCGATGCGCACGAGCTTGCCCTTCATTTGATCCTGGCCGCCCTGCACCCCGACGCCGAGCGTATCGCGCATGAACTTCACGACTTTGCCACCGTCGATCCCGTCAGGCACGAGAATTCCCGTGACGCCCGGCGCGGGATTGTCCGGCGCGATAAGGCGAAGTCCCAGAGCCTTGCCTGCCTCGCGCGTCGCTTCCGCCATCACCTGGTGACGCGCATAGACGCGCGGCAGAGTCTCGGCATGAATCAACTCGAGCGATTTGTTGAGTCCGAAGACGAGCGACACCGGCGCGGTCCACGCCGTCGTATGCTCGTCGCGCTGCGCCTTCAGCTCTTTCAGGAGATCGAAGTAGAAGCGCGGCGTCTTGTTGCTCTTCGCCGTATCGAGCGCGCGCTGCGACATCGCGACGGCGCCCAGACCCGGCGGGAGCATCAAAGCTTTCTGGCTGCCGGTGACGAACGCATCGACGCCCCATTCGTCCATCTTCTGCTCGAAGACGCCGACCGAAGTGATGCCATCGACGATCAGCATCACGCCGCGCCGCTTGGTGACCTCGCCGATCGCGGCGATCGGATGAATCGCGCAAGTCGAAGTCTCGCTCGCCTGAACGAGTACCGCGCGCGCATTGGGATTGGCCTTGAGCGCGTCTTCGATTTGCTCCGGACGCACGGCGCGGCCCCATTCGACCTTGACCTCGTGCCCTGCAATGCCGAAGGTCGAGAGCAACTTGCCCCAGCGCTCGCCGAACTTGCCGCCGTTGACGAAGATCGCCTGCTCGCCCGGCTGCAGCAGATTGATCACGGCCGCTTCCATCGCGCCCGTGCCGGTAGATGCGGTCAGGATGGCTTCGCCCTGCTTCGTGCCGAACAGCGGCTTGAGACGCTCGCGCGCCTGGTCGAGCACGGCGCTGAATTCGGGAGTACGATGATGGATGATCGGCCGCGACATCTCGAGTAGCACTTCGGGCGGCACGGGTGCGGGACCGGGAGTGAACAAATACTTCTTTGATGGCGACATGACTTTCTTGAAGGACGCGGCGCTGATGGCAATCGGCGGCCAAAAAAAAGGCTGGGCTCCGCATCGCGGAACGCCAGACCCCGATTATTTCTCCGGTGTTACCGGTCCTCGTCCTCCCGAATTGAGTTATCGGAGGCTCGATGGGGAGTCAAGGTTGAGCGGCGCAAACGCCCACGATAGCGCGCTGAACGTCGCGGTTTGAAATCGCAAGGCAGCAATTGTTAAAGGTGATGGCCTGCGATGCCGATTGAATGTGAAATCCGCGACGGCCGCCTGGTCTGGATCAAGAATCCGGTAAGCGGTGTCATTTCTTATGTCGTCGACGTGCGCGGCAAGAGCTTTGCCTTCACCCTCGGCCGCGATCGCGTCGAACCGGTGAGCGAACCGTTCAGCGACGAGCAGATTCGCCACGCGACCGCGTCGTGCCCATTCTGCCCTGGCAACGAGGACCTTGCGACGCGCGAGGTGCTGCGCGTGACTCCCGATGAGGCGCCGTCATGGACGGGAGCGCGGAATCATCCCGAGGCGAAATGGGTGATGCGCGTATTTAACAATTTGTTTCCGCGCATCCCGGCTGAGCTCACAGGTAATCGCAACGAGTCGTATATCGTGGTCGAGGATCCGCGCCACTTTCAGGAATCACCGCGCTCGCATGGCGATCTGACCTTTACCGGAATTCTCGGCGAGGGGCACTTCGTCACCATGATCGAGACAGACACGCGCGTGATGCGGCTGGCGCTCGAGAATCCCGCGATCTGCTCGGTCGTTGTGCGCAAGAACCAGGGCCGCGAATCAGGCGCCTCGCAGCCCCATCCCCATCAGCAGATCATCGGCTCGCCCGAACCGTTCCCGGCCGCGGCAGCCGAAGCGCGCGTCGAGCGCGAGAATCCGCATATCTGGCACGAGATCGTTGCCCTGATGGAACGGCTCGGCCTCGTGATTGAAAAGCGCGACGGGATCGTGAGCTATGCAAGTCCGATCGGCGCGTTCCCGCGCAGCTACGATGTCGTGATGCCGGCCTTCCGCGGCTTGCTCACCGAGCTCGACGCGGCCCAGCTCCACGCCTTCGCGAGCGCCATCTATCGCGTGCTCATGATCCTCGGCCCGCTGCCGCTCGACTACGAAATCCACCAGGGCGAAGGCCTGCCGCTGCACGCACACATCAACGCACGTTTGTATCCATATTCAAACGTGGCAGGCACGCTGAACCTCCCCAACACGCTCCTCGAAAGCGCCGCCGCAATAAGAAAAGCTCTGGCCCGCCACTGAAGTAACGATCGCAAGGCAAGGGGGGACCGCGATGCGCTCAACAATCGCAACCTTGATCGTAGGTGTGATTCTGGCGCTGCCGACGCTATCTCGCGCCGACGATTCTCCCAACGCGAAACTCTCGGGCCATTACGAATGCCACAGCACGACATTCAAATGGCCATCTGCGCCGAGCGAGCCGCTGATCCAAACCGCCACCGGCACGACCGATCTGGTCAGTGACGGGAGCGGCCATTTCACTTCGGGCTCCGGCATTATCAACGTTCTCGACGACACTGCGCGTCCGCCCACGGGGGTGACCTGTCACTTCACGCTACGTGAGGGGCGATATGCGCTCGCCGCCGATTCGACGGGCTCAGCCGACCTGATCTGGACGCTAGCCCCAGGAAGCGCGATGCATTGCTCGAACTACGTTCCCGGCGACACGCGGCCGACTGGCTACATCGACGAGACTCGCGATGCGAATCGCCCCGGTCCGTCGCATACCAATTTCGTGGTCAAGGAAGATCACGCGTACTTCTCGATTGTGGCTCCCGACAGCAGTGCGCTCGGCGAATGCGACAAGGCGTCTGACTGAGCGGGGAGTTCCTTTTCCGTCATCCCGAGCACCGTCGAGCGATCTTGGAGGCCCCCAAAGGGGCCGGTGCCAAACGTTGCGCGTAGCGCTTTCCTTATTTCCCGATGATGGGCGATAGGCGCCCGCCTTCCGGTACTGATCTCGGGACCTCCGAGATCTTAAGTTCCTTCAGAATAAGTCCGAACGGAGCTTTTGCCTGCGCGGCTCGATCCGCGTATCAGCGTGGTATGGCGATACCTCGGCGCATCTTTGGCAAGACTGGACTCAGCGTCAGCGTGCTTGGCTTTGGCGGGTCGGAAGTTGGCTACCAGGAAGTCGCGCAGAAAACTGTCGATGCGATCCTTGGCCGTGCGCTCGATGCTGGCGTCAATCTGATCGACACCGCCGAATGCTATGCCGATAGCGAGCGGCTCATCGGGCGCGCGCTCAGCAAGCGGCGCCACGACATCGTGCTGATGACCAAGTGCGGGCACGCGATGATCGAGTCTGCCGGCGATCGTGCGGGTGGTTTCGCGCGCGATGAGTGGGACCCCGCGATGCTCTCCGCCAGTATCGATCGCAGCCTCCAGCGTCTCGGCACCGACTATGTCGATGTGATCCAGTTTCACAGTCCCGAGCGCAGCGTGCTCGACAACGACGAGGCGATCGCGGTGCTGCAGAAGGCGCGTGAGGCCGGCAAGGCGCGTTTCATCGGATGCTCGCTCGACGGGCACGACGCTGCTCATGCCGTCGCGATGGGGGTGTTCGACACGCTGCAAATTTCCGTGAGCGTTGCCGATCAACAGGCGATCGATCTCGTGCTGCCGAAGGCGATCGAGCGCGGCGTCGGCGTGATCGCAAAACGTCCCATCGCCAACGCGGTCTGGAAGAATCGGCGCGCGCCTTCGGACTGGTACACGCGCCCGTACTGGGATCGCCTGCAAAAGCTCGACTACGATTTTCTGCGCGGCGACTCGAGCGAAGCGGTCGCGACTGCGCTCTCGTTTACGCTTGCGACACCGGGAGTGCATAGCGCGATCGTCGGCACGACGCGGCCTGAGAACGTCGATCGCAACGCGGCGCTCGTCGCTGGCAAGGGAATCGAACAATCGAGCTACGATTCGATTCGCGAGCGCTGGCGCAAAGTCGCGCGCAAGGACTGGATCGGACAACGCTGACGGTCTGATTCGCGCCGCCGCTGCGCTACTATCGGCCCATGGAAATCGCCTGGATCGGAACTGGAATCATGGGCGCGCCGATGGCGCGGCGGCTCCTCGCCGCGGGCCATCGCGTGCGCGTCTTCAATCGCACTCCAGAAAAAGCGCGCGCGCTGGCGGCCAATGGCGCGACGGTGGCGGCATCACCTGAGCAGGCGGCGAGCGGCGCCGAAATTATCTTCATCATGGTGCCCGACACGCCCGACGTTGAGGCGACGATCGCGAAGATCGAGCCGTCGCTCGCCCGCGGACAACTCGTGATCGACATGAGCACGATCTCGCCCGCGGCCGAGCGCGCGATCGCGAAACGGCTGAGGCCCGCGGGAATCGGCTATCTCGATGCGCCGGTGTCGGGCGGCGACAAGGGCGCGATCGAAGGCACGCTCGCGATTATGGTGGGTGGCGATGAGGCCGCATTCGAGCGCGCGCGCCCGCTCTTTGAGCATCTCGGCAAGCGCATCACGTATATGGGGCCGTCGGGCGCGGGGCAGGTGACGAAGCTCGCCAATCAGATCGCGGTCACGGTCACGCTCGAAGCTGCCGCCGAGGCAATTCGCTTCGCGACTGCCGGCGGCCTCGATCCATCGCGCGTGCTCGAAGCAATCGGTGCGGGCGCAGCGGGCTCGTGGCAGCTCACGAACCTCGGCCCGAAGATAATCGCGCACGACTACGCGCCGGGATTTTTCATCAAGCTGGTGCGCAAGGATTTGCGGCTGGTCACCGAAGCGGCGCGCGCTGCCGAGGTCGCGCTGCCCGGGCTGGCGTTGATGTCCTCGATGTTCAACTCCGCGGCCGCGCTCGGCCATGACCTCGACGGCACGCAGGCGGTGGCCGTCGCACTCGACAGATTGTCGGCCCTGAAGTAGTAGGGAAATTGACCCGCCGGCCTGGAGGCATCAATTCAAATGGCAGACCATTTGCTCGTCGAACTGAAGGACCGCGTCCTCTACCTCACGCTCAACCGGCCCGACAAGCTGAACGCGATGAGTGCCGACATGATGGGGGCGCTGCGCGATCAGCTCACGCGCGCATCGGCGAATCCCGAAGTCGGATGCGTCGTGGTGACCGGTGCCGGGCGCGGCTTCTGTGCGGGCGGCGATATTTCCGCGATGCGCGATCGCAACGAGGGCGGCGCAGGTTCTCCGCAATCGATCGAGGATCGGGTCGCCGGGTTGCGGCGCGGCGAGGACGTCGCGCTGATGCTGCATGAGATGCCGAAGGTGACGATCGCGGCTGTCAATGGACCCGCGGCAGGCGCGGGTCTCAGCGTGGCGATGGCCGCCGATATTCGCCTCGTGTCCGAGGCGGCTCGCCTCGGCACTGCATTCGCGCGAGTCGGATATTCGGGCGATTACGGCGGCACGTGGTCGCTCACGCGGCTGGTGGGCTCCGCGAAAGCTCGCGAGCTGTATTTCACCGCCGACATGATCGACGCGCACGAGGCACTCAAGATCGGCCTCGCGACGAAAGTATTTCCGGCGGCGTCATTCAAGGAAGACGTACACGCCTTCGCGAAGAAGATCGCCAACGGTCCGACGGTCGCTTACTCGTATATGAAGGCCAACCTCAATGCCGCAGTCACTCATGAGTTTAGCGAGCTGCTCGATCGCGAAGCATGGGGCCAGACCATGACGGGCCGCACCGAGGACCATCGCGAAGCGGTAAAGGCGTTCCTGGAGAAGCGGGAGCCATCCTTCAAAGGCAGGTGAGAAAAAGATCACCACGAAGGCACAAAGGTCACAAAGTAAGAAAAGTTCCTCTTGGTGCCCTTTGTGTCTTAGTGGTGAATCCGATTTCGGGAGGGTTGAGCAATGGATTTCAATACGATCATCTACGGCGCCAGCGACGGTATCGCCAGGATCACGATCAACCGCCCCGAGCGGATGAACGGTTACACCGAGACGATGGTCAAGGAGATCGTCGCGGCGATCGATCTCGCGCGTCAGGATGACGACGTGCGCGTGCTGATCATCACCGGCAGCGGGCGCGCGTTCTGTGCCGGCGGCGATATCAGCGGCTCTCCCGACAGCCGTTCGCGTTTTCATGGGCATCCGATGGGGCACATGCTCGAGATGCGCGAGGGCTTCCATCAGATCGTGCTTTCGCTGCATCGTTTCGACAAACCTGTAATCGCCGCGATCAACGGTGCCGCGGTCGCGGGTGGACTGACGCTCGCGCTGAGCTGCGACTTCCGGATCGCATCGGACGAAGCTCGCCTCGGAGACACCGCGCTCAAGTTTGCGCTCCTGTGCGACGAAGGCGGTGCGTTCCTGTTCCCTAGATTCATGGGACTCGATCGCGCACTCAAGATGACGATGCTGTCAGAAGTTTACGACGCGAAGACCGCGCTCGAACTGGGCCTCGTGACCGAAGTGGTGCCACACAAGGAACTTGATGCGCGCGTCAACGAATTCGCGCGCCGGCTCGCCGACGGACCGCCGCTCGCAATCAGGCTCGCCAAGCGCATGATGTACAAGCAGCGCGAAATGACGCTGGAGAACGCGCTCGAGGACGCCGCCCTCAACGTGATGATCACGAATCCGTCGGAAGATGTGCGCGAAGGCACGCGCGCCTTCCGCGAAAAGCGCAAGCCGGCGTTCAAAGGCAGATAAGAGAGAATAACCACGAAGGCACAAGGTCACTAAGAAGAATCTTTGTGTCTTCGTGTCTTTGTGGTGAGAATATTCCTCCTGATTAGAAATCCTCCATTGGAGACTTCGCCGCATGCCGATGAAGAAGAAGGACATCGATAAACTGCTTTCCCGGCCAATCGTTGCAGTCGTTGCGGTGACCGCGCCCGACGGCTCACCGCATGCCGTGCCGACCTGGTACGAATACGACAAGGGCGAAATCATTTTTCAGAGCGGCCCCGAGGCCTTCAAATACAAGTGTCTCGTGCGGGACCCGCGCGTCACGTTCGTGGTCGATACCAAGGAAGCGCCGTACAAGTCGGTCGTGCTTAAGGGCCGCGTCACGATGGAAGAAAAGATCGATGACAAGCGCACGGAGAGGATGGCGATCGAATACCTCGGCAAAAAAATGGGCAAACGCTACGCCAAATCGATGAGCGGCGAGAAGGTGGTCGTCATCCGCTTCAAGCCCGAGCGCACCATCTCCTGGGACTACGCAGAAGAGGCGCCGTAGGAGCCCAGATGCTCAGAACTCGGATCACCGAACTCTTCGGAATCCAGTACCCGATAGTTGCCGCGGGCATGGGCGGTGTAGCAGGAGCCGAGCTTGCCGCGGCTGTCTCCGAGGCAGGAGGGCTCGGAACGATTGGGATGGCTGGACTTGGTCCTGCCGAGATCCATGAGGCGATCGCTGCTGCGCGCGCAAGGACGACAAAGCCGCTAGCGGTGAATCTCCTCATTCCGTTTTTGCAGCCCGACGTTCTTGAACAGCTTCGAGTGGAGCCGATACAGGCGGTTACACTTTTCTGGGGCGATCCTTCGGAGCACATTCCGCTCTGTAAGCAGCTTGGCTTCACGGTGGTCTGGCAATGCGGTTCGGCTGAAGAAGCGGCGGCGGCGAAGAAGGCTGGGGCGGATGCCGTCATTGTGCAGGGTTTCGAGGCGGGCGGCCACGTTCGCGGGACGGTGACGACTTTGGCGCTCGTTCCGGAGGCTCGAGACGCGGTCGGCGATTCGCCAATGCTGGCGGCAGGAGGTTTCGCCGACGGTCGCGGCCTTGCCGCAGCGTTGGCTTTGGGAGCGGACGCCGCAGTGTTCGGCACGCGGTTTCTCGCGTCGGACGAATGTAGCGCTCATCGCGACTACAAAAAAATGGTGGTGAAGTCGCACGCCGTTGAGACCGTTCACACCAAGCTATTCGATGTCGGATGGCCCGATGCAGCGCATCGCGTGATTCGTACCAAGGTCGTTGAGGAATGGGAGAAGGCAGGCCGCCCCGAAACGGGAAAGCGTCCCGGCGAAGGTGAAAAACTGGCGCGACTGCGACGCGGCGAGATAGAAGTGGAGCTTCCTCGCTATTCCGCCTTCACGGCTTCAACATCGGTCACGGGAGATATGAGCGGGCTCGCGTTCTATGCCGGCCAGTCAGTCAGCATGGTCCGCGAAATTCGCCCTGCGGGCGAGATCGTGCGCGAAATCGCGGCGCAAGCCGAAGCGACGATCGCAGGCCTGATCAGGACTCAGGTTCCTCGATAACCGGATTTTCCAGCGCCCCCAATTTGCTGATCTCGACGCGGACGGTATCGCCCGCCTTCAGCCATTCCTGTGGCTTGCGCGAGGCGCCGACGCCCGCCGGCGTGCCGGTGAAGATCACGTCGCCGGGCTCGAGCGTGAATGCCGCCGTCAGATACTCGATTATCTGACCGATATTGAAAATCAGGTGCCGAGTGTTTGAGTGCTGCTTTTCGACGCCGTTGACCAGCGTCCTGATGTCGAGATTGGCGGGATCTCCCACCTCGTCGAGGGTTACGAGCCACGGGCCGAGCGGGCCGTGCGTGTCGAAGCCCTTGCCCATCATCCAGGTACCGGAATGAAACTGCCAGTCACGCACCGAGACGTCGTTGCCGCAGGCGAGGCCCGCGACATAGCGCAGCGCCTCAGCGGCTTTCACATGCCGCGCGCGAGTGCCGATGATCGCGCATAGCTCGGCCTCCCAGTCGACCGATGAGCTGACACGTGGCCGATGTATCGGCATCCCGGGACCGGTGATGCAGCTCGGAACTTTCGTAAACACCACGGGCCGTTCAGGAATCTTCATTCCGGCTTCTTCAGCGTGGTCGCGATAGTTGAGCCCGATGGCGAGGACTTTGCCGGGTTTCATCACCGGAGCTTCGAGGCGGAATCCTGGCTCGTTCGTTTGAAAGACGATTCCGTGTGCGATCGCTGACGCGCGATTCCCTCGCGCATGCTGGTCTCCTGCCGCTAAGGCCCGTCGCGCCGCATCGAGGCCCGCATCGCCGAGCGCGAGCAGCGCCATCATATCGTGCGGAACCGCTTCGCCGTTGAGAGCCGATGCGCGAGCGAGATCGATAACCTCGTTGTCGGCGCGCATCGCGCCGAGCCGGGTTGTGCCTCTGAAAGAGTAAGTGACGAGCCGCATATTGAATTCCTCTCGCAACCGCTATTAGCGCGATTTCCGGATTCGCGCCATATCAAAAGGACTCAAATCGATCCGATCACGCACCATCCCGAACGCGTCGGTCCAGAGCCGCACTTTCCATAACGAACGTTCATGTTCAGCACCTCCAGCAGCATTATCCATTGCGGGTTGACGAACTGCTCGTGGAGCTTGATGCCGTCGGTCTGATGCTGTGAATGGCGCGCTTGCCATTGACTAATCTCCCTGCTCGATATTGATGAGCAGCGTTCGTTCATTTACGGATCCACGAACAGTCTCGACGCTTCTGTGCCGGGCTTCGTGGCCGAGGCGATAGAGTGGCGGTGTGGGAGCAGGAGAGTATTGTGTTGAGGCGAATGCGATACAGAGGTTTGATCGATTGGCGTCGAATATATGGGATGTGCCGAATCAGCATGTTAGCGTTTTTTACAATCGTGGCCTCCGCTGGATGCTCCAACAAGCAGAACGAGCTCTCGGTGCAATTGCAGGCGGCGCCGGATTCGCTCGCGAACGTTCCCCAGGTAGGCCCGATCCTCGTCAACTCCTGCTTCGATTGTCACGCCCATCAGGCCAGCGGCTCGTGGACGGCGAAGCTGGCACCTTCGCATCTGTTCGGCGAAGCCAAAGCCCGGGAGGCATTCGACCTCTCGGACTGGGCCACGCTTGGCCCGGAGGGGCGTCGTGCGATGGCGCACTCGATTGTGAGTGCGGTCAAGAGCGGCAGCATGCCGCCCGGCGACTATGTTACGTTTCATCCTTCAGCCAGTTTGAGCGAGGAGCAAAAACGGCAAATCGCCGAATGGGCTTCGCATCAGGACGCGGCGCCAGCGCATTGAGCGCAGCGGGCAACTTACCTGAATGGAACTTAAAGAGGAGCGGCAGCTGTCAACTTCGAGATTAAGACTGCAACAAATATACATTGCTTTAAAATAAAAATGCAGCGGTGCGGCAAACTGAGAAGCATTCTCAAAATCGCCCATCTGGATCGGCGATCATAAATTGTATATTTATATGGAGTCCGCTCTGCCCTCGACCATCCCGGAGTTGCCGCGGAAATTGCGCAGAACTGGCCCACGGCCCGGCTTTTGTTATATGCCGGAGCCGATCGTGCGGTGGTTTGTTTCGACAAATGAATAGTAAATTGAGGTAGATGGAGCGCTGAATGAGAATAGCCAGTGTCGCGAGTGCGTTTCCGCCAAATGTATATACTCAACAGGAAATTACTAATGCTCTAAAGGAACGCTGGGGCGACAAACTGGCCAAGCCCGAGGTGCTCGATCGTCTGCATGCGAACTGCGGCGTACGCAAACGACACCTTTCCTTCACCTTCGATCGTTATCTGCAATTCAAGACCTGGGGCGAATCGAATCGGGCGTGGCTCGAAGTCGCCCAAGACCTGGGAGAACAGGCGATTGATGGCGCGCTCAAGCGGGCCGATCTGACTCGCGCTGATCTGAACGCGATTTTCTTTGTGTCGATCACCGGGGTCGCGAGTCCTTCACTAGATGCGAAACTGGTGAATCGGATGGGACTGCGCTCCGATATCAAGCGCACGCCGATTTTTGGCCTCGGATGCGTGGGAGGTGCCATTGGCCTGACTCGCGCCGCCGACTACGTGCGCGCATATCCGAATGAAAACGCGGTGCTCCTTTCGGTCGAGCTTTGCTCGCTGACGATCCAACTTGGCGACGTCGCGATGCCTAACATCATCGCGACCGGGCTCTTCGGTGACGGCGCCGTGGCCACAATCGTCGGCCCGCAGGCAGGCACCGGTCCCGAAATTCTCGCGAGCAAATCGGTCTTCTATCCGGAGACTGAAGACATCATGGGATGGGACGTCTCGGAGAAGGGATTTGGAATCATTCTGTCGGCCCGCCTTCCGGATCTGATTCGTGCGCGACTTCGTTCCGATGTCGATTCGTTCCTCGCCAGCCACAAGCTGTCTCGCTCGGACCTGGGATCATTCGTCCTTCATCCGGGCGGTCCCAAGATTCTGCAGGCTGTCGAAGAGGCGCTGGAACTCAAGAACTGCGAGCTCGCCCCGTCGTGGGACTGCCTCGCGCGCTATGGAAACCTCTCGTCCGGCTCCGTCCTGATCGTGCTCGAAGAAGTGATGCAGCGCAGACGGCCCGTGCCAGGAACGCTTGGTCTCGTGATGGCGATGGGTCCCGGGTTCTGCTCGGAAATGGTTCTCATCAGGTGGTGAGTCCGAGTTTCGATGGTTGCGGCCGGTGCGTTGATCGTGGGCGGGCCTGCCGGACTCACCCCCGCAATTACGGCTCCTGCGCGGGGCATCGACGCGCTCGTACTCGATTATAATCATCCGCCAATCGACAAGCCTGGCGGCGAAGGCCTGATGCCTGAGGGTGTGCGCTTGCGCGGCGCGCGATCAGACGGCGGTCGGCGTCAGGCCGTGATACTCGTGCGTGCCGGCGAGGCTTGTGCCCTCGCAGGCGAGCGCTCGAAGCCGACCACGTCGATGCGGAAACCGTCGCCGCGATTCATCAGTTCTTCGTAGACTGATCGTCGAAGTATCGATGGCTCGCTCCGCCCGACGAAGATTCGCGAGACACCCGAGTTAGCGGCGAGCTTGAGCAGTTCGTCAGCCGGGTCGCGCGATTCGAGCCACACGATTTTTGCGCCAAGTGCGCCGGCGAGAATCAGATCGTCGATCAGCGCGCGCGGATTCGTAACTCCGCCCAAGATCCGCGGCGTAACGATATAGACAGCGATCAACTCGCCGCCCGTTTCGAGCGCGGCCTCCTTGGCCTTGCGGAGCAGACGCTCGTTGCCATTCTTGCCCGGCGCGAGATACGCCATGACGGCGGCGCCTTTTCGCGGAGTGGGATTTTCGGCGGGAATCTGGTTCTGCTCACGCTCACGGCGCACGAGCCGGAGAGTTGGCCGAAGCGTCGCGGAACCATTGAGCGGGTGTGACTTTTGGAAGATAGCGGCCATAACCATCAGAGAGCATCAGATGTGCCGCGCCGAAATGGACCGTCGATTCTCAGGATTTTCGAGGCGCACGCCATGATCGTGCGAATCGCATTGTTCGCGCCCACTTCAAAATGAAATGCCGATCCCGATAGGATCGGCGCATGCGCCGAAAGATTGGACTCGACTCTGATGGCAGATGAACCGCGGCCGGACCTGACCGAGCCTCCGCCTGAAGAAATCGGCGCCGATTCTTCCGAGCCCCAGCCGACGGAGACCGCGTCGAGCCTCGGCGCGTTCCGCGCCCTGCATCATCGCAATTACCGTCTCTACTTCGGCGGCCAGATGACTTCGCTCGCGGGCACCTGGATGCAGAGCGCAGCGCAGGCGTGGCTGGTGCTCAAGCTGACGAACTCCTCGATGATGCTCGGCGTGGTCTCGTTCGCGCAGTTCACGCCGATTTTACTGGTGGGTTTATTCGCGGGCGTTTTCGTCGATCGGGCCGATCGCCGCCGCCTGATCATCGTGACACAAAATCTGCTGATGCTGAGCGCGTTCACGCTCGCCGCGCTGACGTGGTCGGGCAGGGTGCGCGTCTATCACGTGATCGCGCTGGCGGCGTTCAACGGCACGATTGGCGCCTTCGACATGCCGGGACGGCAATCGTTCGTCGTCGAGATGGTTGGCTACGAGGATCTCGCCAACGCGATCGCGCTCAACTCGATGATGTTCAACGGCGCGCGAATGATCGGTCCCGCGATCGCCGGGCTCCTGATCGCATGGCTCGGTATCGGCACCTGCTTCTTTCTCAATGGCCTCAGCTTCCTCGCCGTGATCTGGAGTCTGACCCAGATGGATGTTCCGGCGCGCATCATCACTGAGAGCGGAGCGCGGGTGATGCATCAGCTTCGCGAGGGGCTGAGTTACGTCTGGCAGCATCGGCCGATTTTCTACCAGATGGCGCTGGCGGCGATGGCGAACGGATTCGGCTATCAATACCTCGTGCTGGTGCCGCTGTTTGCGCGCAATGTTCTCCACGGCGACGCGCGCACCTACGGTTTCCTGGTCGCGATTCAGGGCCTCGGCTCGGTGCTCGGCGCGGCGACGCTGGCCTCGCGCGTGACGACACGCGGCATCAGGAATAATCTGATTGTCGGGCTGCTGATCTCGGGTGTGGGTATCGTCGTGTTCGGCCTGTCGCATCGGATGTTCCTGTCGCTCGCGGCGCAGCTCGTGATTGGCGCGGGGCTGACGAATTTTCGCGCGAGCAATAACACCCTCGTGCAGCTTTTCGTTTCCAACGACCTGCGCGGCCGCGTGATGAGCACCTATCAGCTCGCCGCGGTGGGGATGACGCCGCTCGGCGCGCTCGAGGTCGGCTTTGTCGGCAATCACGTCGGACCGCAGCAAGCGGTCGTGATTTGCGGCGTGATCATCCTCGGATGCGCGGCGGTCTTGATCACAGGTCTCAAGGCAATCGGCGCGTCTGATTCGAATGCGTTGCCGGCTTAGTTAAAACTTCGCCCGCTGCATGGACCAAGAACCCGGTAATCCAGGTTAGAAAGATTTACGCGAACGATTCGGGCTGCCTCGACAAAAGCGTGATTTAACGAACACAAACTGACATGTGTCCGGTGAGCGCGGATGGCATCGTGCTTGCTCTCTTGAACGCGATTTCGATCGGCAATGACTACCAGACCCGCGGAACCTCTGCTCAGTCATGTCAGCTACCAGCCGGCGTTCGACGGCCTGCGCGCACTCTGCATCACCGCGGTTATCGCATTTCACGTCGGCTCCTGGGATCGGGCCTGGCTCAACAACCTGACCAATCGCGGATGGGTGGGCGTCGATGTATTCTTCGTCCTGAGCGGGTTTCTGATCACGTGGATCGTGATCGCGGAGCTCGAACGGCGCGGCACGTTCGATCTGCGGCGCTTTTACTTTCGCCGTGCGCTTCGCCTGCAACCGGCGTATTTCTCGGGGCTGATCGGGTTCACACTGCTGCTATATTTCCTGAATCGAAACCATTTTTTCGCGATTGTCGGCACTCTGCCGTATTTCCTTACTTACACGCTGAACTTCGCGATTGCATTCGGCTGGTGCGCGTTTCCGCCCTATGGCGTTGCGTGGTCGCTGTGTATCGAAGAGCAGTTCTATCTCTGCTGGCCGTGGACGCTTCGGAAGTTCGGCCTACGGCGATGCCTTCGAATCGCGCTGGTGCTTGTAACGATCGTGCTCGTCCATCGATGGCTGGTGTTCGCGAGAATGAACCCGGGTCATCTCATGGAGCCGTCCCAGCGATCCCTGGATCGCGTTTACTATGGGTTCGACACCCGTATCGACACGATCCTGATGGGTTGCGCGGCTGCACTGGCGCTCTCGGAGCCGATGGCCCAGTCGTTCTTCCAGCGGCTGCGAGATTGGAGCTGGTTTACCGCGTCAGCATCGATGATCGCGATCGTCGCGATGGCGTGGGCGACGGCCGGCTCGACTATCGATGGACCCGGATGGCACGCGGCTACGCTCGGATTCACCCTAATCGCTGTCGCAACCGCTCTGTTCGTGATTGCGCTTTTTCTACAGGCGCGATCGTGGCCGGCGCGCATCCTTTCCACGCGGCCGCTGGTTGAGGTCGGCAAGATTTCCTACGGTATCTACCTGTTCCACGATCCGGTGTGGCGGATGGTCGCGCGCCTGATGCATTTGCGGTTCGAGGCGGTCGGCACGATTCCACAGGAAGTCATCGCGATCGTTGCGGTCTGGACGATCAGCGTCGGCGTCGCCTGGCTGCACTACCGATTAGTCGAAACTCGCTTCCTCGCTCTGCGCGAGCCCCGCAAAGAAAGCGTGCGGCCTGCGGAGAGCACGCTCGCAATGGTGAATTCCGCGCCGGCGCCGATGGACGTCGCTCCTGCTCCGTCGAAGGTAGCCTAGCGCGATCGCCAGATTCTCACCCGCCGCGGCGTTCCAGATAGCCCGCGATCACTTCGGGCAGCGTGCGTGTATCCACCGGCTTGGTCAGGTATCCATCGGCGCCGGCGGCGCGCGCCTTTTCCTCGTCGCCCTTCATCGCATACGCGGTCAGCGCGAGGATCACGATCTTGCGGCGTTCGGGGTCGCTCTTGAGGCGGCGTGTCAGCTCGAGTCCGTCCATGCCCGGGAGCTGCACGTCCATCAGGATCAGATCGGGCAGCGCCGTTTCAAGCATTGCGATCGCTTCTTCGGCGTCGCCCGCGGTTTTTACTGAATAGCCTTCGCCGACGAGCAGGACACGGATCAGCTTCAGGTTTAACTGGTTGTCATCGACGATAAGAATCTCGCCCTTCGCCATCACGACTACCCCTGGCGATCGATCGCGGTCCGCGAAAGCGCTTTCGGGCGATGCGTCCGGGCCAGGCGCGCGCTGAACACGCTGCCGCGGCCGGGTTCGCTGCGCGCCCCGATCTCTCCGCCCTGCGCCTCGACGATGCGCTTGGTCAGCGCGAGTCCGAGACCGGTGCCCTGGTATTTTTTCGCCGTGCTCGCATCGAGTTGCTGAAACTCGACAAACAACCGTGTCAAATCCTCGTGGCTGATTCCGATGCCGGTGTCTTCGACTTCCAGCGTGAAATCGGTTTCGCCGGCGGGCATGATCCGAATCGTGACCTTGCCGCCGTCGGGCGTGAACTTGAGCGCGTTGGAAAGGAAGTTGTAAAGGACCTGCTTCAGCCGGCCCGGATCGATCGTCACGGGTCCGATCGCGCGATCGACCTCGGTCGAAATCGCGATTCGTTTCTTGCCCGCCAGCGAGCGCAGGATGTCTCGCACTTCGGCGGCAACGGCTGCCAGTTCGACGCGCTCGGGCAGAAACTCCATCTTACCGGCTTCGACCTTGCTGAGATCGAGAACGTCGTTGATAAGCGCGAGCAGGTGCCGGCCGCTGGTGAGAATGTCGGCCAGATACTCGCGCTGATCGTCGGAGAGCGCGCCGGCCTTGCCGTCGAAGATGAGCTCGGAGAAACCGATGATTGCGTTGAGCGGCGTGCGCAGCTCGTGCGACATGTTGGCCAGGAACTCGCTCTTGAGGCGGTTGGCCTCCTGCACCTGGCGGTTGCGCTCCTCGAGCTCGTCGTTCTTGCGCCGCAGCTCGTCCTCGAGCCGTTTGCGCGCGCTGATATCGCGCGCGGCGACGAACACTCCCCGGATGCGATCGTCGGCGCCGCGCAGGATCGTCGCGTTGCAGGAGACGACGGCGGCGGCGTCGCCGCCTCCGCGAATCGCGAGCTCGCAATCGGCCAGCGTGCCTTCGCCGAGCACGCGGCGAAGCGCCTCGTCGGCGCGAACCGGATCTTTGGTCTGATCGGCGAAGCGCGTGCCGATGAGCTCCTCGCGCGAGCGCCCCGTGAGAGTGCACATCCGCTGGTTAGCGCCCGTTACGATGCCGTTGGAGTCGGTCGTCACGATCGCATCGACGTTGGATTCGAACAGGTTGGCGCTGTATGCCTGCTGCTCGCGAATCGCGCGCTCGGCCTGCTTTTCCGCCGACAGATCGCGCGCGACGATCGTGAAGCCCGCGAGCCTGCCGGCAGCATCCCGCCAGGAAGCCATCCTCAGGTTGCCCGAGAAGCGTTTACCATCGCGACTAAGCAGGCGAGCTTCGCCGCTCCACTCGCCGCGCTCGCGGGCGTGAGCGACAATCTGATCCCATCGTGGCGACACGGCGATAGTCGCGAAGATCGTGTCCGCCTGGCAGCCGATCGCATCTGACGAATCGTAACCGAAGATGCGCTCCGCGCCGCTGCTCCACGCGATCAGAGATCCGTCGCGGCCGACGGCCGCAATCGCGGATTCGGACGCGACGAGAATCGAATTGAGCAACTCGGCGTGCTCGCCGCGATCGGCGCGGTGCAATTTTTCGTTTTGCCGGCTCATCACTGAGCGGATCGGAATCCGACTGAGCGTCAAGCAACTGCTATGCCCCTGCGATGATTGGTCAAACGAGCGAATGCCCGTCAATGACGATGCGATGCGCCACGAATTTGGCAAACAGATCGATTCTGCACGACCCGCTAAAACGCTTAGGGAATGATCAGGATTTTTCCCATCGAGCGGCGCGATTCGAGAAGGCTGAGCGCCTCGCGCGCCTGGGCGAGTCCGAATTGCGCGCCAATCGGCACCGTCAGCTTGCCGTCGCGCGCGAGTTGGAAAACCGCCTCGAGGCCGCGCCGATGAATCTCGCGCATCCCGTAAACCATCGGCACGACGAAGCCGCTGACTTTCAGTGATTTGGCGAACAGCCGCATCGGATCGATTCGATCCGGCGCGCCGCTGGCGCTGCCGTAGAGAATCAGATGGCCGAATGGCGCGAGGCATCCGATTCCCTTTTCGAAGGTTGGTTTGCCGACCGCGTCGAGAATCAGATCGACGCCGCGGCCGCCCGTGATTCGCATCGCCTCGGCGGCGAAGTCCTCGCTCGCGTAATTGATCGCGTCGTCAGCGCCATACTGGCGCACGAACGGAATCTTGTCGTTGCTCGATACGGTTCCGATCACGCGAGCGCCGGCAGCATGCGCGATCTGCACCGCCGCAATTCCAACGCCGCCCGCCGCGGAGTGAATCAGCACGGTCTGATTCGCCGTCGTGTGATGACAGGTTTGGAGCAGATGCCATGCGGTGAGCACCGCGATCGGAAACGCGGCCGCCTGCTCGAAACTCGCGCCATCGGGAATCGGAATCACGCGCGAGGCCCGAATCCGCGTGAACTCCGCGTACGCGCCCATCCCGATATAAGCGACACGCATTCCGGGCTTGAGGTCGGTGACATCCGGCGCGACCGCTTCGATTTCGCCCGCGGCTTCCATCCCGGGTACGTCGGGGAAGACGGGTTTGACGAGGTATTGGCCGCGCAGAAAAAACACGTCGCCGTAGTTGAGCGCGATGACGCGATTGCGCACGATGACCGTTCCCGGCTTCAGCTCCGGAATCGGAATTTCGCGCAGATGCATCACTTCCGGGCCGCCGAGCTCGTCGAATTGGATCGCCTTCATCGCATTCACCGCTTGAATATTTTCCGATTGTGCAATCGATGCGCTATATATACACGCAACCGTACAGTTCTATAGTCGCGAATAACTCTCACGCAGGAGGCGCCGGTGATCGAACGCGACATCGTAATTCCCATGTCAGACGGAAGCTCGGATGCGGTGCTTTTCCGTCCCGATGGCAACAATCCGCTGCCCGGTGTGCTTCATCTGACGGACATCGGCGGGATTCGCCCGTCGCATCGCGAGATGGCGCGGCGGCTCGCCGATAAGGGCTTCGTAGTGCTGATGCCGAACGTGTTTTTCAGAGCGGGCAAGCCGCCGATGCTCGACTTCGCGCCCAAGATGGGCGAGGAGCGCACGATGAAGCGGTTCGGCGAGCTGTCGGCCGCGCTGCAGCCCGCCAAGATGGACACCGACGGGGCGGCATACGCGGATTTTCTCGCCGCGCAGGATTCGGTCGCGAAGGGCAAAATGGGCGCAGTCGGCTACTGCTTCACCGGGGCGATGGCAATGCGCACTGCCGCCGCGCGGCCCGACAAGATCGCGGCGGTCGCGACCTTTCACGGCGGCGGATTGTATAGCGCGGCGCCCACCAGTCCGCATCAGGTGTTGCCGAAGATCAAGGCCGAGCTTTTCATCGGCCACGCCGACAAGGATCAGAGTATGCCCGCCGAGGCGATTCAGAATTTAGAGGCGGCGCTGAAGGCATGGGGCGGCAAGTATGAGAGCGAGGTCTTCGCCGCGTTCCATGGCTGGACGGTTCCCGACAGCCCGGTTTACAAGAAGGACGAAGCCGATCGCGCTTTCGATAAGATGGCCGCGCTGTTCGCGAGGACGCTCCGCTAAAGACTCTCTCAAGAGGTGAAACGACGATGGCAGTTCAGGTCACCTGGGATTCTAAAGTTTGCAGTCATTCAGCAAATTGCGTGAAGACTCTGCCGCAGGTCTTCAAGGTCGAGCACGGCAAGTTCGTGATCGATCCGAGCGCGGCTGACGACGAGAAGGTGCGCGCGACGGTCGCTGCGTGCCCATCGGGCGCGCTCAAGATTCGCGAGTAACGCGTCAAAATCAAACGGCCGGGATCGATCGATCCCGGCCGTTAATTCTTCGCAAGTCGAATCGCCTACAGCGACGCCTGCTGTGCCCATCCCTGCTGCTGATAGTACTTCATGATCTGATCGACGATTTGCTCCGCGGTCTTGTCGCCGAGAAAATTTGTGGAAGAGGTGTAGGTCTTGGCGCCGCCCATGGCGACATTCGCGCCGAGCGTGGCGACTGCCGCCGCGCCGCCTGCGGCGGCACCCGCTGGTCCGGTGATGCCAGCTCCGGGCATTTTGCCGCTCTCAGCGTGCGTATTGAACGCCATTAACTGGCTGAGCCCGCCCTCGCCGTTGGGCTGGTAAAGATAAACGTCTGTATCAAGCTTTGAGGCTCCGGCGCCGAGACCAATAACCAGTCTGCGCAGCCGATTGCCTTCGTCGATGTTGGTGAACTCGCCCTCGACAACCATGATATTGCCGCTGCCGGGCGCGATTCCCCGTTTCTGGCAGATCGCCTGGTAGCCCTTCTGTGAGAGCTTGGTAACGATTTGCAGGCAAACATTCTCTGCCGACTCATGCGCGATCTGCTCCTGCTGCGCGCCCACGTTCGCGTCCGACATGCTGCGGTAAGCGCGCTGGAGGATGCCCGAATTCAGTTGCACGTCGGAGGTGTCAACGGCGAATGGATAGACCACGATCTGCGAGGGCGGGGCGTTATTGGCGGGCATCGCAGTTTGTACTTCCTGTCCGACTTTCGCGCCCGCGCATCCCGCGGTTGTCAGGACCAGCAACAGGCTTGCTCGTTTCAGAATTGTCGATTTCAATAGAGAACCTCCGCGATTGATTCGCGCCACCGACTGACCTTAGTACTCAACGGCTCAGTTACCTTCAATGTGATCCAAGGTGCAGGCATGGCCCGATGAGTCCGAAACCCATCTCGCGCGTTTATCATCTAGCCGACGAGCGGAATCTCGCATCGATCAAAAAGCTGGGACTCATGAGCACCAGCGGGCTGCTGGACTGCACAGGGGTGAGCGGACCCGAGCGCGAAAGAATCGAGAAAGAGCAGCGCCGAGCCGGAGCCGTTCTGCCCGGCGGTATCGTGATTCGCGATCAGACCCCGATGCCGCCGGCGGCACTCGCGCGATGCCTCGTTGACGGAACCTCGCCCGCAGACTGGTATGCGCTCCTCAACAGCTACGTGTTCTTCTGGATCGATCCCGAACGTCTCGCGCGCCAGGCTCGTGCCTGCGCGCCGGCGCCGCAGCATATTCTCGAGATCGACGCGGCGCGGATGCTCGCGCGCCATGCGCCCAGGGCATTCGTCACGGCCTTCAATACCGGCAATGCGATGAGACTTGCCGCGCGCCGCGGCCGCGCCAGCTTCGTGCCGTATGAGAAGTGGCTGAGCAGCGGATGGGCTCACGAATCGACCGAGCTTGGCTTGCCGATGCGCGCGCTATCGCATCGCCCCGTCGAGTTGGCGATCGCAGGCGCCGCGGCTGAGATCATGGACTACGTCATCAGGATTCGCAGATTCGATCCGTCGGTTTAGGCCGGGGTATCCACAGCGGATTCCAGCTCGGTGCGCGACGCTCCCGTCTGGACCTTTCGTGCCGCGGCGCGCGACCGTATATTGATCGGTCAAGGCACTCCCCGTGATTTTGATCCTCGATTTCGGCAGCCAGTACACGCAGCTGATCGCTCGCCGCGTGCGCGAGATGCAGGTCTATTGCGAGCTGCATCCGTTCAACTTCGATCCCGCGAAAATCCGCGCGCTGAAGCCCAGCGGCATCATCCTGTCGGGCGGCCCGATGAGCCTCTACCAGGAGAATGCGCCCGATATCAGCGACGAAGTGTTGAACCTCGGATGCCCCGTGCTCGGCATCTGCTACGGCCTCTATGTAATCGCGCAGCACATGGGGGCGAAGAGCGTGAGCTCGCGAGCGCGCGAGTACGGCGCAGCGACGCTTGTGATCGACGAGAGGGATCGGCTGTTCCAGGGCCTCGACGGTATCGAGCATCGCGTATGGATGAGCCATGGCGATCGCGTCGAGGCGATTCCCGCTTCGCTCCATGCGATCGCGCACAGCGACAATTCGCCTTACGCGGCGTTTCGCTCGAGCGACGGCCGCCTGCGCGGAATCCAGTTTCATCCGGAGGTAGCGCACACCCCGTGCGGAGTGCAGGTGCTGCGCAATTTTGTGCTCGGTATCTGCAAGGAAGCCGGCGACTGGACCATGGCGAGCTTCGTCGAGACCAAGGTCGCCGAGATTCGCCAGCAGGTCGGTTCAACGGACAAAGTGATCCTGGGCCTGTCGGGCGGCGTCGATTCGTCGGTCGCCGCGGCGCTGATTCATCGCGCGATCGGCGAGCGCTTGAAATGCGTCTTCGTCGATAATGGCTTGCTGCGTGCCGGCGAGCGCGAGCGGATGGAAAATGTGTTCGCGCGCCAGCTTGGGATCGCGCTCGACGTTGTCGATGCGTCCGAGCTTTTTATTTCGCGGCTTGCGGGCGTGCTCGATCCTGAGAAGAAACGGCGCATTATCGGGCATACGTTTATCGAGGTGTTCGAGAAGGAAGCGCAGAAGCTCGGCGGTGCGCGCTTCCTCGGTCAGGGCACGCTTTATCCCGACGTGATCGAGTCGGTCTCGTTCAAGGGCCCCTCGGAAGTTATCAAGAGTCATCACAATGTGGGCGGATTGCCCGAGGCGATGAAGCTCGAATTGGTCGAGCCGCTGCGCGAGCTGTTCAAGGACGAAGTGCGCGCGGTCGGCCGCGAGCTGGGACTCGGCAAGGAAGTCGTGGATCGCGAGCCGTTCCCGGGACCCGGCCTCGCCGTGCGAATCGTCGGCGAAGTGACGCGCGAGCGTCTCGAGCTGCTGCGCCGCGCCGACGCGGTCGTGATGGAAGAGACGGAGTCCTCGGGCGTCGCGGCGCGAGTCTGGCAGGCGTTCGCAGTGCTCCTTCCGCTCAAGACCGTCGGCGTGATGGGCGACGGGCGCAGCTATGAGAGCGTCATCGCGATTCGCGCCGTCGAATCGCAGGACGGCATGACAGCGGACTGGGCGCGGCTCGATCCGGCATTCCTCGCGCGGCTGTCGAGCCGCATCACCAATGAGACCAAGGGCGTAAATCGCGTCGTTTACGACATCACGTCGAAACCACCCGCCACGATTGAATGGGAGTAATTCAATGACGGTTCGAACTCGGTACGCACCGAGCCCGACCGGCTCGTTGCATATTGGCAACGTGCGCTCGGGATTGTTCGCCTACCTGTACGCGCGCCATCACAAGGGCGCGTTCATCCTGCGTATCGACGACACCGATCAGGAACGCTCGACCAAGGAGTCCCTCGAGGAGATTCTCGCGAGCCTCAAATGGCTCGGCATGGAATGGGACGAGGGTCCGCCCGATCCAAAGTATTTCGAGTCGAACCGCTTCGAACGGTATCGCGAGGCGGCGCTTCAGCTTCTGCGCGAGGGCAACGCGTATCCATGTTACTGCAGCGCCGAGGAACTCGACGCCAAGCGCAAGCTAGCGGAGAAGGAGCGCCGCAAGCCGGGATACGACGGAACCTGCCGCGACAAGTCGTTCGCCGCGGACTTGCAACTGCCTGACAAGCGCGCGGGGCGCAACTACACGATTCGATTCCGCTCGCCGCGCATCGGCCAGACCGTTGTTGACGACTTGGTCAAAGGACGCGCGGTATTCGAAAACGCCGAGCTCGATGATCTGATCATTTTCCGCTCGGACGGCGTGCCGACCTACAATTTCGCAACAGTGCTCGACGACGCGGACTTCGAGATTACGCACGTGGTGCGCGGCGACGACCATCTGCCCAACACTCCACGTCAGATCCAGATCTATCTGGCGCTCGGGTTGAAGCCGCCAGCCTTTGCGCATCTGCCGATGGTGTTGGGGCAGGACGGATCGAAGCTCTCGAAGCGTCATGGCCATACTTCGGTGTTCGCCTATCGCGATGCGGGATATTTTCCTGAAACCCTCATCAACTATCTCGCGCGGCTCGGATGGTCGCATGGCGATCAGGAGATCTTCTCCAAGGACGAGCTGATTCATTTCTTCGGCTTCGAGGCGTGCGGAAAATCAGCCGGCGTCTTCAACGCCGAAAAGCTGCTCTGGCTGAACTTCCACTACCTCAAGCAGAAGACAGCGGCGGAACTGGCGCAGCTCGTCAAACCGTTCATCGCCAAGCGGGGATGGCCGATTCCGGGCGACGATGCGTGGCTGGAGCGCGCGGTCGCGACCCTGCACGAGCGCGCCAAGACGCTCGACGAGCTGGCGGAGTTCGCGTCCTTCTATCTGCGCGACGACGTCGCGACTGATCCGAAGGCCGCGGCGAAGTTCCTCAAGCCGGAAATCGCGGATGCGCTGAAAACCCTCGCCGTGGAGATCAACGCGATCGACGGCGAGTTTGTCGAACCTGCGATCCAATCCGCGTTCGAGCGCGTGCTGGCGAAGTTCAGCCTCAAGCTGGGACAGCTTGCGCAGCCGGTGCGCGTCGCGCTGACGGGCGGCACCGTGAGCCCGGGCATCTACGAGGTCGTCGCGGTGCTCGGTAAAAATCGCACGGTTGCGCGTCTGGAATTTGCGGTCGGCAGCATCGCAAAATCTTGAGTTCTGGTGATCTTTTTGCTATCTTTCTGATTACTTCTTTGCCGGCAGGACAAGTATCTGACCCGCCATCTCCGGCTGATGCACCGCGCAATAAAAATCGAACAGTCCCTCCTTGTGGAAGGTGAACACGTACGATTCCTTCGTCAGCGGCGCGAGCTTCGCGTGCATCAAGACTTTTCCGTCGGGCGCGGTGAGCATAAAGTCGTGCTCGTCGTCGGGCTGTAGGTTCCAGAAGGTGAGCATCGTCGGCGTGTCGCGATTGACGGCGATGAAGCTCGGCGCGAACGCATAGACCTCGCCGAATTTCGCGACGGTTTCCTTGGGGCCCGTTTCCTTGACCGCGACGGCCTCGGTCAGCACGGTGACCTCGGCCTCGGGCGTGCCGCCTTTCGTCACCGACACGATTTTCGATGCGGCCGCGTCGGGCAGATAAAAGTTCTTCGCCTCCGACGCGACGTTGCTCGATGCGGCGTTGATTGTCCCGGCTGAGCCGAGAAGCGCAAGCGCGACGGCGCCTGAGATTCTCGACCGACGATGGTTTCCGGAGTAATTTATTCGCATGAGCGTTCTAGTACCTTATGTCGTTGAGCAGACTGGCCGCGGTGAGCGTTCCTACGATATTTACTCGCGGCTGCTGAAGGACCGAATCGTTTTCATGGGTGGCCCGGTCACCGATGACGTCGCGAACCTGATCACGGCGCAGCTTCTTTTTCTCGAATCTGAGGATCCCGAGCGCGAGATCAACATGTACATCAATTCGCCCGGCGGCTCTGTCACGGCGGGCCTTGCGATCTACGATACCATGCAATTCGTCAGGCCTCCCGTATCGACGTTGTGCGTGGGACAGGCCGCCAGCATGGGCGCTCTGCTGCTCGCGGCGGGCGCCAAGGGCCGGCGCTACGCGCTGCCTCATTCGCGTATTTTGATTCACCAGGTATCGGGCGGTTTCGAGGGCCAGGCTACCGATATCGAGATTCACGCCCGCGAGGCGCTGCGGCTCAAGGAAATTCTCAACGAGATTCTCGCCCATCACACTGGTCAGAACGTGAAGAAGATCGAGCGCGACACCGATCGCGATAACTTCATGTCAGCCGCGCAGGCGGTCGAGTACGGTCTCCTCGACGAAGTGATAGCGGGTCGCCCGAAGCTACCGACGACCTGAATTCACCGATCAATCGAATCGAACAGATCCGCGCATGCTCATGAGCCTGCGCGGAGTATCCGGCTAGCCAACTCATCCCCCCGACGACCGGCGCCCCGGGTCAGCGCGAGCGATCTCATCATCTCGGTGATACGACGGGGTTTTCCGCGGGGCTTTCCCACATGTTGTGCATGAGATCGCGATCGGACGAGGAGTTGAACTGGATAACCTGCCCCGAAACCGTCAATGTCCCCGTCTCGCCATTGGTCGGGTATTGGATGTTGTAGTTGAGCTTGATCACGGCGTCCGCCTGGGTTGGATACTTCGCCAGTGCTATCGACTTCAGATGATGGTTGACGGAAATTTGATCGATTTCCTCGGCGGCGAATGGTTCGCTGCACTTGATTTCGCCCAGTACCTTGTAAGGTTTGCTCGGCGGCATATCGTCAATGGTGATGTAGACGTGGGCGGTGTCCATCGTCTGAACCATCTGCCGATGCTTCTCTTCCTGGGCGCGCCGATCGGACATCAGCCAGGAGCATCCGCTGAAGATCATCGCGAGGAAGCCGATCGTCAGTGCGTAAGCGAACATCGCGCGCACCATCATCACTATTCATCTCGGCGACGCGACTATCTCGTCCGCCATGTCGTGCAGCATCTTTCGGTTGGTTGAGGTGTCGAACTGCACAACCTCGCCGGTTGCCGTCACGGTCCCGGTCGTGCCTGAGGAGGATTGGATGTCGTCGTTAACCTTGATTACAGCGTCGGCCTGATCGGGATACATTGCCACTGCGAGCGCCCTGAGATGGCGGTTGATCTCGGCCTGGTCGAGTTCGCTGTCGAACGGTTCGCTGTACTTGATATCGCCCAGCACCTTGTAGGGTTTGTCGCGCGGAAGGTCGTCGAGCGTGACATAGACGTGCGCGATGTCCGTCCGCTGGATCACCTCCCGGCGCCTCTCGTCGCGGGTCTGCTGGACGGAGGCCACCAGGGAACATCCGCGCAGACTCATCGCGACAACGTCGATCGCCAGTGCTGAAGCGAACCCCACGAATCTTTTCATTCGCATGGCCTCGATCGGCGCCCCTTTGGTCAGGCGCTACGTTTGTGATGCTGTCTGTCTACTGTATGCGGACAGTAGACTTTTACGGATTGAATTGCAAATGGGACCTTTGGGAGGATTCAAGTCGTGGCCTTTGAACGCAACAACTTTTACGTACTTACCGGCGGCTCCGGCGGCGGCAAATCTTCGATTATCGACGCCCTTCGCGCGCGCGGGCATTTATGCGTCGATGAAGTCGGTCGCAGTATTGTCAAGGAGCAGCTTCGTATCGGCGGCGACGGGACGCCGTGGCAGAATCCGCAGAAGTTCTGCGAGCTGGCACTTTCGCGCGCGATTTTCGTTTACGAGCAGACGGCCGAGCGCGAGCGGCCCGTGTTCTTCGATCGCGGTATCGTCGAGGGCGTCGGGGCGTCGCGCCAGCTCGGCCTCGCAACGGAGCACTATCGCAACGCGGCTCGAATTTATCGCTACGCGCCGAAAGCTTTCGTGACCCCGCCGTGGAAAGAGATCTTTACCAACGATCCCGAGCGTCCCTATTCCTTCGAGTTTGCGATCGAGGACTATCGCTCCAACGTCGCCGCCTATCGCGAGTGCGGCTACGAGCTGATCGAATTGCCCAAAGCTCCGATTTCAGACCGCGTCGATTTCATCCTGCGCGAACTGTCAATCGGCTCGGCCGAAACCTGAGACCATCTGGAGCGTCGCCGGTACGCCCCGCTTGGATCTGCTCACGATCCGCCCTCGCCTGAAGGGCGGAGCGTGGGCATTTGTGAAACCGGAACTCCGATCCTGAATCAGATCTCTGTCCCTTCACTATTACGGTATTGCCCGCACGGTCTTTACATTTGCGCACGCATATTGAACCTGGCCGGTGAGTGCCGAGCCGCAAAAGCCCGGCAAACACGTCCACGAGAACACTGCGTAGCCACGCGGTGGTCCGGCGAAAGAAAGGACGAAACCGAGGGAGTCCGTCTTGTACTTGGTAAAGCTGACACCAGTGGTGTGCCCGACCGCTCCGAATGCGGAGAGGTCTTTCCACAAGGTGTCATGTCCGAATATCACCTGGAACGGATAAGGATAGCTGGTTGGACAGTAGAACAAGCCCAAGGCCTGATTTGGCGGTGTGAAGCTGACAATCTGCGTCGTCACCCAAACACATTGAGCGCCCGATTGCCCATTACCCGAGGCCGGGCAATTGAATGGAGTGCCCACGCTCATCCCTGGCGTGCTCTCAGGAAAGAACTCCTGTCCGGGGGCACTTTGGGAAGAGACCCCTGGTTCCTGGGGATTGCGACTCAGTTCTTGCGCCGCGATGGTGATGGTTTGCTTGCTCGCCGCGCAATTGTTGGCGCCCGCACAAGCCAGCAAATAATAGAATCCCGGGGTGACATCTGACGGCACAGTTCCTGTCGCGCTGACGGGGCCCGGAGCAAAGAGCAGCGGCAAAAGTGACGCGCTCGCGCTGCCGATCAGTATGTCGCTCGCCTCCGGATATGGATTCTGAGCGAGATAAAACGACACGGTCGAACTGCCGAAACCGATATTCGCCTTTGCGGTCGCCTGTAGGGACATCTGACCGTTTGGCTCCGCGCCCGGCGGTACCGGTATGGCTACGCTCAATACCTTCAGCGCACTGAACGTAGCGGCGGATGCCAGTTGCGGCGCCGACACCGCAATCAATCCGGTCAGCATTACCAACATAAACCGCGAGAGACCTCGATCACCAACGGACATGGTACCCCTCCACCAGATGTTGATGCGCGGCATCATCGCTGGCGTTCGAGTCGAGACAGAACTCAGACCGTCCAGTCGGTTTGCCCGACGCAAGTTTATTTAAGGGAAAACGGGCTCGGCAAGGAGTGTAGGCCGTAGCCCCGCGAATCACAAGATCCTGTTTAGTCTGGATGTGAGCAAGCCGCTGGTCCCTTGACTCTGGAGTATGGTCGAGGGTGTATCGATTATGCAGATGACGATCGGACGCGTGGCAGAAGCCGCCGGCATCAGTATCGATACGCTGCGGTTTTACGAGCGCGAGGGACTCCTCGCACGGCCCGGCCGCAACATGTCGGGTTACAGGCAGTACCCGCTCGAGGTTCTCGATCGACTGCGCTTCATCCAGGACGCGAAGGCGCTCGGCTTCACCCTGCGCGAAATCAAGGAGCTGCTTTCGATGGGCGTGAAATCGACCCTCGAATGCGGTCCGGTGACGCGTAAGGCCGAGGCCAAACTGGTCGCGATGGATGAAGAGCTCGCGCGCCTTAAGCGCATGCGCCGCACGCTCGCGAGGCTGATCGAAGCATGCGGCGGAGTATGCACCTGCGCGAAATGCAGCTCGAATCGTGGCCACAGCGCGCATTCTGCACACAATCACACGGCGTCATCGAAGAGGAAAATCGTATGGACGTCGTAATCTACACCAACGCCGGATGCTCGGCCTGCCTTCAGGCCAAGCAGTTTCTCACCCAAAACAAGGTTGCGTTCGTCGAGAAGAATATCGCGAACGACGACACGGCGCGCGACGAGCTGATCGCGATGGGCTTTCGCGCCGTGCCGGTGATCAAGGCGGGCGGCGAGACGATGCTCGGCTTCAGCGCGCCGCGCCTGCGCCGGATGCTCGGGCTGTGACGGGTGCCCGGCTTGACGACCAGTCACGCGCAATTCTCGACAAGATAGCGCAGGATCCTTTTCTGGATCCGGCGATGCCGCTCGAGCGGTTGCGCGCCAACTTCGCCGCGTTTCATCGCTCTGTCGAACTGCCGCGCGTTGAGCTGGACAAGGTCGAGAATCGTGCGATCGCAGGGCCGCGCGGCGATATCGCGATCAGGATTTATCGCGCGAAGAGTGCCGTGACCGCACCGCGACCGCTGCTCGTCTACTACCACGGCGGCGGTATGATTTTCGGCAATCTCGACACGCACGACGCCATCTGCCGCCGCCTCGCGGAGCAATCGGCTGCGATCGTCGTCGCAGTTGACTACGCGTTAGCACCCGAGAATCGGTTTCCGGCGGCTGTCGACGATGCATACGCCGCGCTGCTGTGGGCCTACGACAATGGCGCGAGTGTCGGCGGCGACCCGGCGCGGCTGGCGGTTGGCGGCGACTCGGCCGGCGGCAATCTCGCCGCGGTCGTCGCGCAACTCGCGCGCGATCGCAATGGGCCGCCGCTCAGGTTCCAGCTCCTGATTTATCCGGCCGTAGGAATGAAAGGCGAATCGCAATCGATGGAGGAGTTCGCACAAGGATACTTCTTCGAACGCGCCGCACTCGACTGGTTCTTCGATCAGTATCTTGTCGATCGGAGCCAGATCGGCGATCCGCGCGTGTCGCCGATTCTCTCATGCGACTTTTCGCGGCTGCCGCCCGCGTTCATGGTAACTGCGGGCTTCGACATTCTGCGCGACGACGGCGAAGCGTATATCCAATTGCTTCGCGATGCTGGCGTTGCGGCTGAGCATCATCGCTACGAGACAACAATTCACGGTTTCATCAGCATGGCGGGCGCGATCGATGCCGGCCAAACCGCGATCGACGAATGCGCCGAGAAACTCCGGACGGCTCTGGAAGCCACCGCGGGCACGTCCAAGCCATATGAAGTGTTCTTTGAAAACGAGTTCGTCCGGCTGGTCAACGTCAATATCGCTCGCGGCGAGATCGTGCCCGAGTTTGTACCTGGCTCGAATCGAATGGTCGGGATCGACTTCACCGACAGTGGACGTGCGTACTACCTCGATGGATCACTGCCGGAGCAAGCTTGCGAGCGAAACGACAAGGCGATTCGCGAGATTCGCGTCGAGCTGAAATCCGCGCCGCGCGTGGAGCCGCATGCGCTCGACGCGATCCGTCTCGAGCCGGCGCGATTTCGCGTTGAGTTCGAGAACGAGCACGTGCGAATCGTGCGACTGAGATTCGGCGCGCATGAGAAGGGGATCATGGTGCATCATCCGCCGCGCGTCCTCGCGACCATCACCGACGTCGCGGTGAAGCTCAAATTCGCCGACGGCAGGAGCGATGAGCGCGGCGCACCGGCGACAGTCGCCGCGTGGCTGGACGCCGAGACGTTGCAGACTGAGAACGCCGCCGATGCTCCGCTCGAGGTAGTGCTCGTGGAACCGAAGTAAGTGAGCAGATCGCAGGTGCTTGGTCTTACCAGAATGAAGCCGACTAACCGCGGCTGATGCTTCGCGCTTCTGAATCGCCGATTAGACATCGGTTGCAACGGCGATCGCCATGCGTGCGCAAGTAGCAGCCGCAAATCTCACCGCGCGCCGTTGAGCAACGGCGCGCGAGGCGGGCTAGTCGAAGATCGTATCGATCTTGCCGCCGCTCGCATCAATTACGAACGACTTAAGTCTACATAACCACGGTGCTTTCGTGCCGGCGCCGTAGGAAAAGCGAGCGATCAACGTCGCACGCGCTCGCGACGAGCAGCTCATCGGAATTCAACGCTTGTTTGAGCAGTTGTGATTCGCACCGAACGATACAGGTAGGCGCATGTTCCAGATTTAAAAATCTATATTGGTCTCCTGACCTCGCTGCTTGCATCCGGCAAAGAGCGGCTTCGAAATCCCGACGGGCTTCATTATCGGTGAACTCGAGAATCGCATCCTGAGCGCTGTTATCCAGTGCACAGGACAACTTGCTCACCAGTCGCGGATCTAC